>JAUYCD010000001.1 GCA_030692375.1 Candidatus Latescibacter sp.
CGATACCTCCACCGAGGAGCACAAGGCAGCCTATAACTGCGACATCACCTATGGAACCAATAACGAATTCGGTTTCGATTATCTCCGCGACAACATGGCCATCAGGCCGGAGGATGTAGTCCAGCGTGAATTCTATTATGCACTTGTGGACGAGGTGGATTCGGTCCTCATCGACGAAGCGAGAACTCCGCTCATCATCAGCGGCCCTGTCGGCGGCACATCCACCCATAAGTACGAAGAAATGAAACCGCTTGTGTCTGGCCTTGTGGGCCAGCAGATGCGCCTCGTTAACACCAAGATTGCGGATGCGGAAAAACTCCTCGACACTGGTAATGAATACGAAGCCGGCACCCTGCTCCTGCAGGCTCAGCGCGGAACTCCGAAAAACAAGCGCCTTATGAAACTTATCGCCGATCGGCCCGAGATGAAGAAGCTCATCATGGGTGTGGAAAACGATTATCTGCGGGACAAGCGCATGCCGGAAATCGACGAGGAGCTCCTCTTTGTCGTTGATGAGAAGAATCATACCATCAACTTCACCGATAAAGCGCTGAACGGTATGCATCAGGAAGAACGCGATGTATTTGTCATTCCGGACCTGAATGAAGAGATCAGCGAGATTGAGGTAGATGAAACGCTGTCGGCGGAAGAAAAGATTATCAAACAGGAACAGCTTACCGCCGAATTCGCGCTCAAAACCGAAAAAATCCATAACGCCAACCAGCTCCTCCGGGCCTATACGCTCTTTGAAAAAGACCAGCAGTACGTGGTGCAGGACGGCAAGGTTATGATTGTGGATGAATTCACCGGCCGTCTGATGACCGGGAGGCGCTATTCCGACGGCCTTCATCAGGCGCTGGAAGCCAAGGAAAATGTCCATATCGAGCAGGAAACACAAACCCTCGCCACTATCACCCTGCAGAACTATTTCCGCATGTATGATAAACTTGCAGGCATGACCGGAACCGCTGAAACCGAAGCCCCGGAATTCTGGGAAATTTACAAGCTCGATGTGATGGTCGTTCCCACCAACAAGCCATGCATCAGGGTTGACAATGAGGATCAGATTTACCGCACCCGCCGTGAGAAATACAACGCTATCATTCAGGAGATTACACGCCTTTACAACATGGGCAGGCCGGTTCTGGTAGGGACTGTTTCGGTTGATGTCTCCGAAACCCTGTCCCGGATGCTCAAGCGGACCGGCATCATGCACAACGTGCTCAACGCCAAATACCACCAACGCGAAGCCGAAATTGTCTCCCTGGCCGGAAAGAAAGGAACGGTAACCATCGCCACCAACATGGCCGGACGCGGAACGGACATCAAGCTTGATCCCGAAGTGCGCGCCATGGATGATCCGGATGTTCCGGGCGGTCTTCAGATTGTCGGAACCGAGCGTCACGAGGCACGGCGCATTGACCGTCAGCTCCGCGGAAGATCTGGCCGTCAGGGAGACCCTGGATCGACCATGTTCTTCCTCTCGCTAGAGGATGACCTCATGCGGCTTTTCGGCTCCGACCGTATCGCCGGAATCATGGGCAAGCTCGGAGTTGAGGAAGGTGAAGTCATTACGCATTCCATGGTGACAAAAGCCATCGACCGCGCGCAGAAGCGGGTGGAAGCGCAGAACTTCTCCATCCGAAAACACCTTCTGGAATACGACAATGTGATGAATGCCCAGCGGGAGATCATCTACGAACTGCGGAATGCCGCTTTGAAAACAACCAATGTCCGTGACCGGCTTATTGAGATGATCGACTCCGTGGCGGAAAATATTGTAGCAGAATTTTCCGATCAATCGGGGAAACCGTTGGATTGGGATATGGAAGGGCTTTTGATTAAGTTTACTTCTGTATTCTTCACCCGGTTCACGCTCACGGAGGACCAGGAGTTGATCCTTACCCAGGAAGGATTAACCAACTTTCTGGTGGAAACAGCGAAAAAATCCTACATGCAGAAAGCTGCACTGATCGATCCGGAGAGTCTGGCCTGGAACGAACGGATTATCCTCCTCACCACCATTGACAACCTCTGGAAAGAACATCTCTATGAGATGGACCAACTCAAGGAAGGTATCGGACTCCGCGGATACGGGCAGCGTGACCCGCTCATCGAATATAAGCGCGAGGGATATCTCCTCTTCGATACCACCCTGAATGCAATCAGCATCAACACCCTGAAAACTCTTTTCCGGGCTATTTCAAAAGTGCAGTTCGAACATGAAGAGCGGCTGGCAAGGTCCAGAATGGCGGCCATGTCACCCATGTCGGCGATTACCGCCCGTCATGACAGCGCCGCCGCCTACGGCGCCCAAACGGTGGAGAGCGGACCGGGAGGACAGGTTGCGGTGAAACAGAAAACGGTACGGAACGCCATTCCGAAGGTTGGGAGAAACGAACCCTGTCCCTGCGGCTCGGGGAAGAAATACAAAGTTTGCTGCGGGCGCTGATTTTTTTCTTGTGTTCACTACCGGTTTCCTGTATATTTTTTTCAATGTCGAGCGGGAATAGCTCAGTGGTAGAGCGCCACCTTGCCAAGGTGGATGTCGCGAGTTCAAGTCTCGTTTCCCGCTCCATGTTTTTTACACGGATGTCCGGCGGCTGTATCGACAGGCGCCATAGCCAAGTGGTAAGGCAGAGGTCTGCAAAACCTTTATTCTCCGGTTCAAATCCGGATGGCGCCTCCAGAAAAAAGTAAGGGGTTACTGGTAATCGGCCGGTAATCCCTTTTTTTTAATTTATATGTATTTACTTGCATGTTGTCAAGAGTTATTTCTATAATTTACAATATGTTATACAAAAATACTTTTTGCCGAATCATTTTCTCAGTATTGTCTCGATTTTTTCAGGAAGAAGGGGTGGTACGACACCATGGAAATCCCTTTTTCGCCTACCGCATAAAGAATCTCTTCTTTTTCTGATTTCCCTCCCAGGGTGATACCAAGAAGGGGAGCGCCGCCCAGGTTTCCGGAAGCGCGGATAAGGAGCGAATCATCGGCGACAAAAAGCCGCCCGTCACGGGTTGTAAGCACGATGTCATTCCTCCCGTGTTCTTTGACGGGAATGATTTTCATGTCGGAGATTGCGCTCCCGACACTCATGGAGAGCAGCCGTTTCCCGGTACGGTCGTACTTGAACAGATCTCCGGCCTCGGTGGCAACGAGGATCATCGGCTCGCCGGAAGCGAAGTCAACGATATCACGGATTGCGGTGACCTCATCGCCCACATTGGCCGCCCAGCGGGTAACTCCCTTATTCGCCGTAAGGGCAAACATCTTGTTGGATTTCGTCCCGAAGATTATCTCTTTCTTACCGTCCCTGTCCACATCGAGAAAAATCATATCGGTGAGATATATGCCGCAGTAATCGGTTCTGGAAATGAATTCACTTCCCATCTCCTCCCAGGTGTACCAGAGGTTTTTGCCATCCCTGGGCGAGATGACATTCAGCGGGGTTTCGTACCGGGTTCCCACTGCGATATAGGATTCTCCGGAATCATTCCTGAGGAATTTGACCATCGTGTCGGGATGATAGAACACAAAGCTTTCGAACCGGGTGGAGCCGTCCGCAGGATTCAAGGCGCACATTTTCCAGCCGGTAGTGGCGACGAGAATGGTTTGTTTACCGCTGTTATCAATATCGGCGACTGAAATGTAGGTGACATTACCTCTGCCGTTGAACCCGGTCAGCTTCCTGTTCCAGAGGGCTTTCCCCTCAGCATCGAAACAGAACAGTGATTCGTTGTCGTCCCCGGCAAGAATCTCATTTCTCCCATCACCGTTGATGTCTGCTGCGTTCAGTACGGGTACAGGCCGTGCATTTGGAATCTGGCAGAGGAGCGTGATTTCACCGCCCCGGACCCGGGAGATATTCCCTTTTCCATCGCTGTACAGCACATCCTGTCCATCCTGGCAGAACGAGATAATTGAGTCGGCGGCCGCTATTTTCTTCATCCCCTGGAACCCGAAATCGGCCAAAGGTTGCGGCTGGGGCGCGGGATTCACACGAAGCCCGGAAGATGCAAGCTGCCGTACCAGCGTCCGCAGATCCGGAATAACTCCGGTCATGGTCACCGTATAAGCGCCCGGCGAAAGGGTTATTGTACCTTCACCGCTTTCTCCGGTTCGGGCGGCGGAGACGCTCAGGCTGCGGAGTTTGAATACCCCGCCGGCCTGCTCGGGAACGATCAGTCTGCCGGTTAATTTCTGGAAGTCAAGGGTCAGGTGCACAGGCGCCGGAGATTCAAACGAGATGTCGCCGTATTTCAAACCTGTCACATTCACCAGGGTAAGGCCGGTCGAATCAAGGGTGTAAAGCTGAGCATCGGTGGCGATTTTCCCGGCGAGGAAAGCAGGATCGATTCCGATTATCTCGACAGAGGCGCCTTCACGGATTACATACGCTCCCTCTCCTGCCCGGTAGAGTTCTTTTTTGTCAGCGGCAGCGCTGCCCTCGACCGAGAGAAGATTGGCAAAGGTATATTTCCCACTCGTTTGCAGGGGGAGGTCCTTGTGGGCATAACAGATCCCGTGACGACCGCCGCCCGGAGGATAATTTCCGGCGTTCACCGAGTAGTCGGATTCATGTGTGATGCTCCGGGATGCGTCATCCGCGCTCCGGATGAACAGTGACAGGTCGCCCTGACGGACGCGGTACTCATTCCCTGCCAGGGTGACATCTCCGGGGCATCTCCAGCGGCATTCCAGCCGATAATCACCAGAAGTCCTGGCTTTAACCGTGTCGAGGAAGAGGAAGTATTTCCCTTTCTTCCAGGCAATGGTACGCGCCCAGGCTGCGCCGTTGAAATCCTCAATGGTGCTCTGGGAAAATCCGGTATTACGGAAATCGGCGGCATAATCCAGCACGGTGAGAGGGGCAGGCTCTTCCTGGACGCCGTCGCGGGTAACCACAACCCCATTGTGATACCGGGGGGTGTTTTTTATGTAATCCGATTCATGAATCCACAGATGGTTCTTCCATGTTAGGCGGGGAACCGTGTTGCCATCGATATGCCCGTGGGAAAAGGTGGATGTCCCGTCCAGGAGAAGGTACTCATCCTGGGGATTCAAACTGGGACGGAAAGCCAGCTTATCGATATACCTTCCGTTTTCGCGGGGGATGTAGCTGTTGTCAAAAGACCGCAGAGCGCTCCAGCGCAGGGCGCCTTTGTCCAGGAACACGGGGTGGACCCCATAGAATTCCTTCGGCTCCTCCTCCGGCATGTTCACCGTATAGGCGCCGGAGTACATGCTCTCCAGTGAGAATCCGAGGTCGCCCGGTCTTCCGGCCTGCCCGCTCGACGAGTTGTTCCAGTTGTAGAGCCACTGGTAATGCTTGTCTTTGTAGTACCAGGCCGCCATGCTGAAGAATGTGTTTTCTATGCCGCGGCTGCTCCCCTGCGCACGGTGAGAGTACCCGCCGACATCGCCGAAACCGACCGGGTCGTTCCGGTTGTCCAGGGCGGTCAGAATGATATCGGCCAGGCCTTTGAGTTTTCCACTTTCCAGGAAGGACAGATCGTTCTGGGCCATCTGGTAGATAAGGAGGTGAAGCGGGGAATAATTCAGATACCCCCCGGCGTCGTCATTGGGACGGTAGGAGGCAGCTTCGCCGTGTTCGAACGCCAGGTAATATTTATCCGCCATGGAATCGAGCCCGGTAATGCCGTATTTCTGGGTGAAATACCGGTGGGAAAAGAAAAGGCTCAGCGCGAGGAAAGTGGTATGGTTCTGACGAGGCTCATCGGGCGGCGACATATTTTCATCGAGATTGGGAAGCCAGTTGCAGAAGCGGGCATATCCCCACAACACCTCATCAACGAGCTTGCGGTCCTCAAGGGTGAACAGCGGATCGTCATCGATAAGCTCCCAGGCATATACCATTTTCCAGAGACAGAAATAGAGGTTTGTCCAGGGCTCGGTGACCCACCAGCCGTTTTTTTCCGACCGGTCATAGCAGGCGCGCATGCCGGTCATGAAATGTTCCGCCCACTTTTTGTCGCCGGTCAGATGATAAGAGAGTCCCCAGTTGGCGATGGTGGCGTAAGGCATCATGGCGGATCTGGCATTTTTAAGCGCATTTTCAAGGTTGAAGGCAACACTTTCCGGCGCCCGCGGGAAAGAGAGCGTGGTCTTGAGATGACGGAGCGGCGGCGCGGACTGAGCATTCTCGGCCAAAAGCCCGACGAACTCCCGGAATCCGGCCTCAATGTCGGCGTCGCTGCTCACCCCGATAACCAGCACATTGCGCCCTTTATTCCAGATTGATTGCGCCGGGGTAATCACCACTCCGCCTTTTCCGGGGAAAAAGGCGTCGGCGAACGCATACCGTTTTTTGTACAGGGCAAGCGCCCACTTGTTGTTGGAAATGTTCCCGATGACTATCAGGTTGCGGGTGAGGTCGCTCTCTTGAAGGTCATCAGCTTTCCGGAAAGGGATATCGCTCCCGCATTTGCTTTTGAGGAGCGCCTGCATGTCGTTCACCCGTGGTTCAGCGGCGGCGGGATACACAACCATCGTTTCCTGAGCGGAGAGCGGCAGGGTGAAGACAGTCGCGCTGACTTTCGCCGGGAAAGCATTCTTGATGAATTCGTTGTTGGTTGTATATGCACATGCCGGAGACTGGAAAACCGGTAAAGCCAATGCGGCGAATAAGATAGATGGAAAAATCAGGCGCAGGAGTTTCATGATAAACTTCCCCTCTGGAAAAAAAACGGTAGTGCAAAGTTGCAATTATTTGTTTATACTGTTTGTAGATGCCGAAACAAGTTCGCATGACTCATGACGCAGTAACCGAGCCGCATTGAACTCTTTTCAGTTTTTAAAATGAAAACCGGACATCCTACTTCGCAATGATCATCTTCATGGTTTTTATATTGTCCCCGGCTTTAACTGAATAGAAATAGACTCCCGCTGAAAAAAGTGATGCATTCCATGTAACGGAATGCGCTCCCTGACTTAAATATGCATTCATGATAGTGTCCACTTTCTGCCCCGCCACATTAAAGATATCAATTACGGTTTGCGATGGTTTGTTTAATGTAAAATTGATTGTAGTGGAAGGATTAAATGGATTGGGAGTATTCTGTTCTACTGAAAACGGTTCGGGAGCAGCCTCGCTTACCGAGACATCAAGGCCGATCTCTCCTTTTATGGAATCATGGCCTAAAAACACCAGATAATGTACACCGGCTGTCCTGATGTTGTTGCTGATATCCTTGTAGATACCGTCAAAGGCGGAACCGCTGTCTACATAGAGAGCTCCCCATTTCCATCCAGCACTCTCTCCGGCAACCGCAATATAACCGAGGCCGGTTCCATCCGGAGCCAGAAGACCCCAGGTGACCGCTCCCATATCGTACGCCGAACCCATGCTGAAAAGATTCGCATCGGTTGTCCAGTTGAATACATACGGGCCAACATTCAAATCACGGCATACCCAGGGTCTTGTTGCGTTCGTATTCGCGTTCAAGTCAAAAGTTCCATCGCCGTTCCCGTTTGTCCATAGATAGAAGTCATCATCTTTCTCAGCGTACGGATTCACCATTTGTTTGATGCAGGAGTCGCCGCCGCCCATAAAAACATAACCGTTTCTGAATGTAAATCCGCAATCCGGGCCTCCGTTCATCTGGCCGCCTTTTTGGAAGTCATCAGGTGAACTCCACCAGCGAGTAAGATCGACATGTCTCACCATAGAACCGTCAGAAACGTCCAGGACATAAAAATCTGCATCCGGGGTCTGGATGAGCTTCCGGTTGCCGTCACCGGTGAAGAGATAATCGCCTCCGTCCGAAAGCACACCTGGTTCTGATTCTTCATAGGCGCCGAATGAAAACTGTCCATTCTCGCCCCAGGTAGTTATTATCTGAGATTGGCCGTTTGGAACCCATGATCTCTTTTCGACAAACTGGGTTCTGGAACTTTGATTCCCATACTCCCAAAAGAAATTGCTATGGTTGTCGGGCTGGAGAGCCATCACGCCGCCGGCAAAGTTCCAGGTTCCCTGGGGAATAAAGTAGGTGCTCTCGATGAGGGAATCATCGGAAGTATCACTTCCGATGACCCATTTGTAGACATTCTCTCCCCCTCCGGATCTTGCTATAAACCCGCTGTAGAAAACCGGATTCGTCAGAGGTTTCCCATTCTGTCCCATTTCCTGGATCATCCCCATGTTCCCTGAATATCTGAAATCCACAAAGGGATTACTCGATATACGATCGCCTGTATGAATATTATCATAAGCCCAGATATAGTATGTATAAGTATCGGCGGGAACCACTGCGCCGCCTTTACCTTTTCCGTTCCAGATGAATTCGTTTTTCCCTACAGCGAGAGAGGTCAATGGAGATACATACATACAGGTATCTATTTTGTTCATATAATGCCATCCGAGAAATCCATTCTGAACTTTGTTTATCGACTTGGCTTTGTCTTTCGTATATACAAGGAAATACATGGCTGCGGGAACTCCGCTCACCGTTATGGGGATGGATAATGATTTGCCGTCGAAACTGTATCTGATCTTGCCGGGAGCGGACAACCGGAGCAATGTCGGTTGAAATGGCGCTGCGAAAAGAGTTGAAATCGTTACCATGAAGGCAACCGCGAAGAAGAATGCTTTTTTCATTTGCTTACTCCAATCAGAAAATGGGTTTTACTCTTTCAGGTTATCCTGTTTGTTCAGCAAAGGTACAGGCAGGGGTAATAAGGCATTGATGGGGCAGTATCTCAAAGATTGTAGCATATTTCAATTCTTCTTGAATAAAAATATATAACATTATTTTGTCTTGTCAATCAATAAGTTTTTTATTGCTCCGGTGATTAATTATAAGATTGCATTGTTGTAAATAGTTGCCGAAACAAGTTCGGCATGACGTCGTACAATTTAACTGTTTAACCATAGGAACAATAACTTAATAAAGGGACCGCGGAAGGGACAAAATGCTCATCCGCTTTTTTAATTATTTGGAGGATTTGTTCTCTCGGAAAAAATTATGATTCACTTTAAATTCCTCTTGACATGCGTTTCAACGCACTATATGTTATGTATATATAACATTGAATTACTTATATCTAACACAAAGAATTGAGAATACACATCTGTCAGATATTCTCCGAAACGTAGTATCCTCATGAAAGGAGCGGAAGCAATGCGGAAGAGAATGACTGTTCTCCTTGCAATCGGAATCATCTGCATTATTTCGGGGGGTGTAATGATAGGGCTTCACGTTGGCCCGAAAATCATTCCCATCACTCTGTTTTCAATCGGCGGGGCGTTTATCGCTATATACTTTGCTACCAGAGGCGGCACCCTCATTCTTGATGAAATGGTGAAACGGGTTGACGCTTTGAGTGGAAATTATTCATTCATCGCCTCCCTGTTTTTTATCTTCGCCCTCAGTATTATCAATTATTTCTACCCCTTGCCGTTGAGCATTGACGGATTATTGCTGACCATGATGCTCTTCATGTCACTCTCGTACATTTTTATCCGACTCTATCTCCTGAAACGGGGCAAGGCGGAATGAAAACGCGCATAAAGGAATTCCGCGCCCGTCACGACCTCACCCAGGCGCAGCTCGCTGAAATGCTCGGCGTCCGTAGGGAGACCATATCTTTCATCGAGCAGGGGAAATACAATCCATCGTTGAAGCTGGCTCACCGGATTGCCAGGGCTCTAAAATCATCCCTCGATGAGATTTACATCTTCGATGATGAGGATAATACAACCGATATAGAGAAGGTATAACCTTGAATGATATACCGGGTATAAGAATCGGTCGGGGAACTTCGTGCTTGACTTTTTGACCAATTTTAGTGTATATGATATATACGGAGAACATAGAAAACTGTGGCGAACAGACTGTATAGTTCCGGGAACCTGTGGTTTCCGATACACAAGAAACTTCGACGTTCGGATTAAAGGTTTCCCGTTTGAGTACATTTAGTTGTATACCTTTTATATGTTATGTTCAGATAGAAAAGTGACCCATAAGGAGAATGAACTATGCAAAACCTGACTCGCATTACCTTTGACCCGAACGTGATGGGGGGCAAACCTTGTATTCGTGGATTGCGTGTCACTGTCGGAACGATTGTCGGATTGGTGGCCGCCGGATATTCCACTGCGGATATTCTTAAAGCCTATCCCTATCTCGAAGAGGAAGATATTCGTGAGGCCCTCACTTACGCGGCCTGGCGAACAGAAGAAATCGAACTGCCTCTGGTCAAACCATGAAACTTCTGATTGATATGAATCTTTCTCCAGACTGGGTTGAAGTATTCCAGCAGCAGGGATGGCAATCCCTGCATTGGTCAACGGTGGGTGATCTTCGCGCGCCGGATAAGGATATCATAGAATGGGCACGCGCCAATGGCTATATCTTGTTCACTCATGACCTTGATTTTGGGACTATTTTGGCTACGACTCGTGCACAAGGGCCGAGTGTGATACAGGTTCGCGCTCAGGATATTTTGCCGCAGAGTATGGGGTCTAGACTGGTGCAGATAGTGCAGTCCTATCAATCGGTGCTTGAGAGCGGAGTACTGATCACGGTAGACGAAAACAGATCACGGATACGGATTCTGCCATTCAAATGAAATTTGATCGCGAAAACCTCCGAGGTGTTGAAAATGAAACCATGGTTTGGCCGTATGATGCCCTTTCAAATTCGCGGTGACGAGATTTTTTCACGGGAGGATTCCATGAACGGCTCTAACGACAAACAATCAAAAATACAAATGCGCAGACGGATCGGTTCCGGTGGTGGGGCAGGGCTCAATTGTCTATCATAAATTTCCAGAGAACTTATCCATTGAGCAACGATTATGAAAGCATTAAGAAACGTGCAATTCAAGTACTGGACAAATATCTGAGATATCCAGATCTAATAAAGTTCAACGATGTAGATAGAAGTGTCACTTTTGCCACAGAGAGACTGATCCCTACCACCTCCACAAATAGACCACGTGTCATGCTTCTGTTCTCAAACCCTCATCCACACTCAGTTCATCAAGGCATGTTCCTTTCGCCGAATACCAAAGGGCGGGAGAGCCTTTTCTGGTCTGCAATGAGAGATGGTGGTTGGCTATCTATCGCAGAAGAAAATCTTAATCCGAAGGAACTTGCAGGCATTTGTCTCGAAGCAAAATACCGAGGACCATTCGACCTAATCTTCTACTGTTACTACGCTTTTCCAACCGATTTTCCAGAAGATATCAGAAGAATATTTGGAAAGAATTATTTCAACCAATTCATTGAATCGGAAGCAATTTATGAATTTAGGAAGACAATTAAAGAGACATCTGTGGAGGCAGTGGTCACGTTCAATAAAGGGATATTCAATCTTGTGTCAAAAGATCAGATTGAACGTTATGTAGGTCAACTCATGCAAGGGGAACTGATTCAGAGCCAGATTAAAGGCATTGACAGATACGTTCCCATCTTCTTGACTTACCCAACAGGTTGGCGATATCACAGGCAATATAGGCAATTTCACAAGGCCAGCCTTGATACAATAAAGAAAGCCATTTGCAGTGTGGCAAATGTGCCAGAAATCAAGAACACTAAACCAGCCACTGCAGCCGACGCTTGGGCCAGGCGTCATCATAAGTGAATGAGGTACCAGCACAAGCGCGGCTGAGCTTGGTCATTAGTCAGACAATCAAACTAACCATCATCATAAATATCTTCATTTTCCCTCTGCCCGTTTTTAAGAAAAAGCCCTCCGTTTCCGAAGGGCTTTTAAGTTTTCAACAACATCGCGGCATAGGCCGCAATGAGGCCTGAATCAGGTGATTAAGTTAAGTCTCTTGGGAGTCACCGTATTATTCAGTGATCCGTTGATGTCGTAATTTTCCTGGGGCTCGATGTGCAGCCGTTTTTCGAGTAATCCGCGTTAGATCGATGATTTTGCGTAACGCCTCGTTCACCGCGGCGGAATCATGAAAGGCCTTCGCCACATCCGGTTCGAGGACGACGATATTAGACCCCTCTTTCAATAAACGACCGCTGTATTTTCCGCGAACAGCTTTCGAGTAGTCGAAGTCGTATTCGGGTCGCATATCGTCAGTATGTTCTTCCTGTTTCTTCTTCATGGCGCTTTCTTTCGTGCGTGGAGGCTTTGCGAGCGCTGATGATGCGGATGATTTTGCCTTTTTCGGTATGTGAGACAATCAACAACCTTCCATTCACAGTCAAGCACTAACCGAAGCGAAAGCCCCCCGTTTCCGGAGGGCTATTCTGCATGGGTTTTCTTCTTTTCCCCCCTTCGATAAGGGGGGTGTCGCCGAAGGCGACGGGGGGATCATTTTTTACTTCTTCTCCTTCACCACGGCCTGGGCTGCCGCGAGCCGCGCGATGGGAACCCGGAACGGCGAGCAGGACACATAGTCCATACCGACCGAGTGGCAGAACTCCACTGAGGCCGGGTCGCCGCCGTGCTCGCCGCAGATGCCGACCTTCAGCTTGGGATTGGTCTTACGCCCCCGCTTGATGCCGATCTCCACAAGCTCTCCGACTCCGTTACGGTCGATGGTCTGGAACGGGTCTGCGGGGAGAATCTTTTTATCAAGGTAATATGGGAGGAATCCGCCTATGTCGTCGCGCGAGAACCCGAAGGTCATCTGGGTTAGGTCGTTCGTTCCGAAGGAGAAGAACTGGGCGGCCTCGGCGATGGTGTCAGCGATAAGGCAGGCGCGCGGGATCTCGATCATGGTGCCGACCAGGTGAGTGATCTTCTTGAGCTTGTACTTGGCGAGCACCTCCTCGTAGACCCTGCGGCAGATGGCGAACTGGTTATCGAGCTCTTTGACCGCACTTACTACGGGGATCATGATCTCAGGCTCGACCTTCTCGCCGGCGACAAGGAGCTCGGCGGCGGCCTCGAAGATCGCCCGGACCTGCATCTCGGTGACTTCGGGGTAGGTGATACCGAGGCGTACGCCGCGGTGTCCCATCATGGGGTTCGACTCGTGAAGGGCTTCGGCGCGATCGGCGAACTCGGTGGTGGTGATGCCGAGGCTTTTGGCGAGCTCTGCCTGCTGTTTTTCGTCGCGAGGGACGAACTCATGGAGCGGCGGGTCGAGAAGACGGATGGTGACCGGAAGCCCCTTCATGGCTTCGAGGGTGTTCTTCACATCGGTCTTGACGAACGGGAAAAGCTCTTTGAGAGCCGCGCGACGCTCCGCTTCTGTCTTGGAGATGATCATCTTGCGGAGGATGAAGAGAGGCTTTTCTGAATGCTTGCCGTAGAACATGTGTTCGGTGCGGAAAAGGCCGATTCCCTCGGCGCCGAATGAGCGGGCGCGCGCGGCGTCCTCGGGGGTGTCGGCGTTTGTGCGGATCTTTAACTTACGGAAGGGATCAGCGAGCTTTAGGAAAGATTCCATAAGCTTGTATGTTTCCTCACTTGGTTCGACGAGGCCAAGACTATTTGCATATACATTTCCTTTAGTGCCATTTAAACTTAACCAATCGCCTTCCTTGAAGGAGGCGTCGCCGATGTGCAAAATCTTCTTAGCGTAGTCGATGTGGATCGCTGCACAGCCGACGATGCAGCATTTCCCCCAGCCGCGGGCAACAAGCGCCGCGTGCGATGTCATGCCACCGCGGGCGGTGAGAATCGCCTGGGCCGCACGCATGCCCTCCACATCCTCTGGATTGGTCTCCTCGCGGACGAGGATGACTTTTTTTCTTTTGTTCGCCCACTCGACTGCATCTTCTGCGGTGAACACTATCATGCCGACAGCACCGCCAGGACCCGCAGGAAGACCTTTCGCTAATGGCTTGACCCTCATTTCATCTTTTGGATCAAGAATGGGAAGCATGAGTTCACCAATTTGGGCCGGGGTGACCCGCATGACCGCTTCTTCACGGGTGATGAGCTTCTCGCGGTGCATGTCGATGGCCATTTTCACCGCCGCCGGACCGTTCCGCTTCCCGATACGGCACTGGAGCATGTAGAGGACGCCCTTCTCGATGGTGAACTCGATGTCCTGCATGTCGCGGTAGTGCTTTTCGAGCCGCTTCTGGTAATCGTCGAGTTCCTTGTAGAGCTTGGGAAAGCGTTTTTCGAGGGTAATGAGGTCCTTGTTGTGCTCGCTCGTCGAGGGTTTGTTGATGGGAGCGGGAGTACGGATTCCTGCCACCACGTCCTCTCCCTGGGCGTTCACCAGGTATTCGCCGTAAAATTTCTTGCCGCCGTTCCCGGGATCGCGTGTGAACGCCACGCCGGTGGCGGAATCCTCGCCCATGTTCCCGAACACCATCGCCTGTACGTTCACTGCGGTGCCCCAGTCATCGGGGATGTTTTCGATACGGCGGTAGGATACGGCGCGCTTCCCGTTCCAGGAGAAGAACACGGCGCCGATCCCGCCCCAGAGCTGTTTCTCGGGATCGTCGGGAAACGTCTTGCCGAGCACATCCTTGACTCTCTTCTTGAACTGGGCGCAGAGCTCCTTGAGATCGGCGGCGTCAAGGTCGGTATCGTTCTTCACACCCTTACGTTTCTTCATATCGGACATGATGTGTTCGAGCTGACGGCGAATACCCTTCTCTTCCGATTCCGGCTCGATCCCTGCCGCTTTTTCCATAACCACGTCCGAATACATCATGATAAGGCGGCGGTAGGCGTCATATACGAACCGCTCGTTTCGGGTCAGTTTGATGATTCCCGGAATTGTCTTTGCTGTCAGGCCGATGTTGAGGACGGTTTCCATCATACCCGGCATGGAGCGCCGTGCGCCCGAACGCACAGAAAGAAGGAGCGGATCACGGGGATCGCCGAATATTTTCCCCATAAGTTTCTCGACCTTTTTGAGAGCTTTTTCAGTCTCCTCCTTGAATCCTGCGGGGTATTTCTTGCCGTTCTGGTAATAATAAGTGCATGCTTCTGTGGTAAGGGTGAATCCGGGGGGCACCGGCAGTTTCAGGTCGGGGTGTCCCGCCATCTCGGCGAGATTGGCGCCTTTTCCGCCAAGCAGTTCCTTCATAGATTCATTGCCTTCCGCAGAGCCTCCGCCGAACGAGTACACATATTTTTTTGGCATTGCGCCTCCTTAATGATATGAATAAGGGGAAAAAATCAATGAATCGGGAATTGCGCTTGTCACGAATGAATGCCTATGTAACCCGGATAATTCATAAAAGTGGATTTATTTTTCTATGACTTTTCTACAGCCCCTTAAATCCCCCAAAGGGGGACTTAAAAAACTGCAAGACAACATAGAAATAGGTGATTTTAATTTATAAAAAACCGACGTGTTTTATCCTTATCCAGTGAAAGTCCCCCTTCGGGGGATTTAGGGGGCTGCCTTCCAAGTGATGCTATAAGTATTTGTTTAAAATAAGTTGTGATAATTGTTATGTAAGTTTATGAATAATCATGGGTAAGAAACACAGGCGAAAAATATACAAAATATAATTGAGGTTGTAAAGGGAAGATTGGTTTCCCGGCCATCTCGCCATCTGCGATTGTTGGCCAGTTCAAACGGTCTATTATAGCATAATTCATTTCCGTGCCACATGTTTTCACTCTTTTCTCTTTCTATTTTTTATTCATGTCTATAAATTACTTACCCATACAAAGAGAATGTTTTCATCTATTTCCGAGGAGTATTCCATGCACACCCGTCGTTCGTTCCTACAGGAAGCCGCTGTCGGCGGTATTGCAGCGATCATCGCCTCACGAAAAGCCCCGGCGTTCGCCCAGGACATGAAACTGATCAAAATAGGGCAGCTTGGATTGGGGTCGCACGGATTTGCTGCGCGGTTTAAAAATCCTCCCGCCAAATTGAAGGATATCATTAAGTGCAAACCCTATGCGGTCTGGGACGATGTGCCGGGGGTAGCAGAGCAGATGCAGCAGCGGATGGGCTTCGAGATAGCTCTCAAAGACCCGGTCGACCTGGTCAGGCAGTCGGATGTCGTCCATATCGAGCATGCCGATATCCGTAAGGTCTGCAGCCTGGCGCGTCCAGCCCTCGAAGCGGGAAAGCCGGTGTTCATCAACCGCCCGTTTACCGCGAGCATCGCCGACGCCGAGGAAGTAATCCGCCTGGCGAAAGAACACAATGCCCCGCTCATGCAGGGATCATCCCTCGAATACCAGCCGGAGCTCCCTGAAATAGCCCGCTTCGCAAGGGAAAAAGGCCCCCTCCGCGCTTATGAGTGCTACTGCCCGGAGCCGTTTTTCAACTGGATGTTCCCGCATGTCATCAACTTCGCCCACGCGGCCCTGGGCGGCGGCATTGATACCGCCTATTTCAGCGGAGATTTTGTACTGGAGCTGGGCGATTTCAAAGTGGAGGGAGACAAGTTTGTGGATCCCAAACGTCCCTATGGTTCGGCGGTCAGCCTTCTTGCTTACAAGCCAAAAGACGGCCAGCCTCCGGTTATCGGTATCAACCAGATCGGCGGCGCTCCCGGCAGTTACCATCTTACAGTGTATGCCTACAATGAAAGCAAACAGTTTGTGGTAGGGGAAAAGCTCAACGCTCCGAATATATTCGAGCCGATGTTTCTGACCCTGAACGATTTCTATGTGAACCGCAAACCGCCGCGCCCATACGAGGCCATCCTCGAACAGCACCGTGCTCTGGTGGCAACCAATGTCTCCCGAATGACCGGGAAAGCGGTGAAACTCGATTCCCTGAAAGGGAAGGATTCCCTTCCCTGGTCGGATTCGATAAGAAATTACGTGCTGCGGCCTTATTTAAAAAAGGGATAAGTAATCGATGAAAACGAAGGATTTTGATCGCGTAGAGATGAAAAGACGTGGTGCAGAAGTTCTCTACAAAAAATTGAAGACTGTGACGCCGGAAGAACAACTGGCATATTGGAAAGCAAGCACAGCGGCGACAATTATTCCAAAACGGGCGTATATCGGCACACTCTTTTTCGCGGAACCTCAACGAAGTTAAAAAATTCTGGGAGTTGGAGGCGGAAAGCCGATGGAGAACTTCGACCTGATCAACACAAATTTCTGAAAGATTACAAGTATGTCGAATTTGTTCATTGACAACTACGGAATAAATCAGTATATTTATCAGATATAAAAATGAACAAAATATTTTTTCTTATAGAAGGAGAGTCCTTGTGCCCCATCATATTCAATTTAAAAAGACCTTGCTTCAAAACGAGAAATTGCAGTTGAGAAACCGCGCAGCTAAATCCCGCCTCAACACCATTGTAAAAAAGGTGCACGCCGCCCAGTCCAAGGAGGATGGCGAAAAGGCGCTGAGGGACGCGGTATCTTTGATCGATTCTACCGCACATAAGGGGATTATAAAAAAAGAAACTGCCGCCAGAAAAAAGTCACGGCTCAGCAAATTTGTGGCCGGTCTCAAGTAATTTCCCTTTTTAAAATTATGCAAAGGGGTGTCTACGGGCACCCTTTTTTATGAAATGAAAGTCTGAAACATGATTCACATGATTCCATGATTGACCTGATTTTTGACATGATTCCATATTTTATAGCGTTTCTTTTCAAAATAGATGCCGAAACGGTTTCATCGTTCCCGCGAAGCGGCAACGGTTTCATCGTTCCCGCAAAGCGGCAACAAGTTCGGCATGACACGTGTCATCCTGAACTCGTTTCAGGATCTAAACACTCAAAACATGTACTGAGGGTATGCAAATGACTTCCCGAAATATTCAAATCTGGCTCAGGCAAACCCGAGCCAATTTCCTGATACTTTCCGTGCTCCTTGTCGCGATAGGGGGGGCAGCCGGGTGGCGTGACGGCAGTTTCCATGTCGTCCTGTTTCTCCTCACTGTTATCGGGGTTGTTTCCGCCCATACAAGCGTGAATCTTTTCAACGAATACTCCGACTGGCGCACCGGAATCGACTTTCACACCCTGAAAACACCGTTCAGCGGTGGTTCTGGCACCCTGCAGGAAGAACTTTTAAAACCCCGGCAGGTGATCACAGCCGCCTGGATAACACTCCTGTTTGCGTTCATTATCGGCCTCGGCCTCGCCTGGAGCGCCGGATGGATGATTCTCGTTTTCATGGCGGCCGGGGGCCTTACTATGGTCTTTTACAGCGATTACCTCGCCCGATGGATGCTTGGAGAAATTGCCAGCGGCATTACCCTTGGCTCGATGGTGGTGGCAGGCGCGTACTATGTCCAAACCGGAACGCTTACTCCCGGAATCATCTGGGCTTCAATCCCGCCTGGGATACTGACTGCGCTTCTCCTCTTTCTCAACGAATTCCCCGACGCAGAGGCCGACAGTGCGGGAGGACGAAGGCACCTGGTCATTGTCCTGGGCAAGCGCCGGGCCGCAATTCTTTATGCCGCATCGCTCCTTGCAATGTATGTTCTGCTCGTTGCGGGCGTGCTGGCCGGAAAAAATCCAACCGGTGTGCTGCTCGGCCTGCTTACCCTTCCACTGGCGCTGATAACATCATACCGCGCGCTTCGATACCACAGCGACACTCCCAGCCTCATTCCCGCGCAGGGTCTCAATGTGATCATTGTGCTGGGAACCGACCTGCTCATGGCGATTGGTTTTATCATCGGGTAAAATCTGCAGCCGCTAAAAATCAGCTTGAAAAAAAGAAGGAATATCCTCTTGCAACAATGCATAAATTTGATTATGTTCTCCTTCGGTGAATTGGCTATAAAACATTCCCATCCTACTCTCCTTGAGTAAGGAGATGATTCGTTGGCGCAAATACTGTTATAAGCCAACTCACCATCAATTTCACCTACCGTGTTGCACTTGGGAGTTGAAACCGCCCAATAAATAATTTTTGTCAATCGTTTTTTACTGCGCTATCCCTATATTTTCATTGCACTGGAACAGGTTTGTTACTTGAGCAGGGTCATCTTCATGGTCTTGGAAAAATCTCCGGACTTGACAGTGTAGAAGTATACACCGGCAGAATGCCAGGAGGCATCCTAGACAATCGAATGTGTTCCGGCGTTCATGCTGCCGTTCACGAACGTGGCAACTTCCTGACCAGCTATGTTGTAGACCTTTAGGGAAACCATACCCGCCTTCTCAAGACTGTATTGAATCGTTGTGGACGGATTGAATGGATTTGGAAAGTTCTGCGAGAGTGGGAAGAAATATTAAGGTAATCCAGTAAATATACAATATTCGTTACGGATAAGTTTTTTATGATGTTATGTTTTCATGCCGCAATTCTTGAACTTTTCCCCGCTACCCCACGTTCAGGTGATGTTGCTACCGTCGGAGCCGTCGTCCTTTTTCCGCGGAGGAGCGATGAAACGGAACAACCGGGAGGAGGAACATGAGCACACCGAGGAACTGGCGGCCGCCGTTGTTGAAGAAGTGCCCGAGGAATATCATTGTATTTCTCTGCATTGACTTCTGGATGACAACACCGGGCAGTTTTCTCTGGCATTCGAGCTCGATCGAGGTGATAGCCGAAAAGGATATGTCCATGAAGATGAAAAGCATGACGAAGGGGATAAAAATAATAGCGGCTATGAGCCGCCTCCGCATGGATATAAACGGCCAGGAGAACAAAAGCGTATAGAAGATAATGGCGGTCACGAACTGTGAACTGATGGAGAGATTGCTGGTGAGATAATCGATGAGAGGTATATCGATTCCCTTGATCCACTTGGTGATCTTCATTCTATATACGATAATCCGGCTGCCGCCGGATTCTTTGTACTCGATATTGGCGAGTTCGATTTCAGGATAGGATCGCTGAATGATTGTCGTGACCGTCGGGAGAGATGTTTTGACGATCGAAGGCGCAATACCATAGAAGAAGGCGGTAACCACGACGTTTACCGGGATCATGAGCGCGAGGAAGAGTAGATATTTTTTTATGCTGCTCACGTATATGAGCTTTCATGGCAACGTTTCATTCATTGCGAGGGGTTTGCGGCGACGAGAAAAAATGGATCCACGCAACGAAAAAGAGAACTCCGAAAAAGATGATGAAGGTTTGCCCTATGTATATGTGCATAATATCGAACATCGCGGGTTTGTGTCTCATTGTATAAACGATTATGATGATGCGCCCGATATTCAGGCAGTACATGAAAACAGTACCGATGAGCATGCCGAGCAGTTTTTTCCTGAGACCCATGGAATACGCGATCAGGGCGGCGATGATGATAAAGATTCCCTCGATACCTTCGCAGCCCCAGCCGATCTCGACAGATCCTCCTCCCGATTTCAGGCTCCTGCCCGCTGCGGTCATTTTTTCACCGGGCGAGAAGGAATTGATGAGAGAGGCGCTGACGACAGCATTCGCGTGCTGAAGTTTGTCGGGAATACCGATAGAATTGCTGAAATAATACATTGATTGAGCAACCACAAAAATGAGAACGAACAGGAAAATAAATCGCAGCTCGCGGCTGTTCGCCAGGGCAAAGCGCTTCATGGCCCTCAGCTTTTTTTTCATCAGGAAGAGTACCCGGAGATGTGGTCGAGATTCTTATGAAAGGGGATAAGATACTGCATAACCATAACCCGCGCAATAAGTTCAGAAACGACTGCCTACTCAAGCGGCCCGGATTATCAAGACCCGGGCCGTTTTTATTATGAGATCACTGCATGAATAACGTTATCCCATTACTCACTATCAGGCGGCTTTGTAGTTCTTTCTTCTTATGCTCCATATCGCGAACGCCGCGATGAATAGTGCGAACAGGATGAGACCCCATTCAGTGAGGGTCGGGATGCCGGGGGCCCCGCCGTTTATTTTTATGTCCGAATTGGTCGTAGAAGTTATTGACCAGAACGCCGGAAAACTACTTGTGGTGAATACATTTCCTCCAGATGAGTCATAGGTTGTAGCGGTAACTACCTGGTATGGGTCACTCCCAGACGCCCAAATGTACCCCGGCTCGAGTTGGATGATGCTGGTTGCGGCGACATTAAGTGTATTGACCGCCAGTAAGTCTTTTGTGGCATTAACAATATCGACGATGAGCTTTGATCCAGCCTGGAACGTGAATGGACCCGTCGTGGTGAGCGTTCCCACGCCGCCGTCGCCGGGCTTCACTATGGCGCCGACAGCGATGGTGACCGCGTTATTGCCGAGGTTGCCGGTACCGCCGAGCGTTGTGTTGGCGTTGCTGATTGTGAACGCACCCGCAACGCTCTGACTTGCGTTGACGAGGAGTATGCCTGCGTCGACGTTCGTTGCGCCAATGTAAGTGTTGACGCCGGCAAGCTTGAGGGTCCCGGCGCCTATCTTTCTGAGTACGCCAGAGCCGCTGATAATGCCCGAGTATGTGGTGTTTGTTGTTTGATTTATTGTCATTGCGCCGCCCAAAACTATATTACCACCCGCAGCTCCGCCGCCTGAGAGGGAGCCGATGTTTTCAAGAACACCGGCGGTGGTTATTTTGGCGTTTGCGTTGTTGCTTAATAAATATGTACCGCTGCTGGTAAGCAAACCAGCCGCATTGGTTGTGATAAAGCCGCTCTGGAGGGTCGTATCACCGGTGTAGGCCCATGCAGCTGAAGTGATAGCGATGACTTGGTTGGCGGCCATGTTGATTGTCACACCGCCGGCCCCTATGATACCGCCCGTAAACGTAGCGGCCGAGTTGCCCTGAATTGTCAGAACAAAGCCGTTACCCACAGAAATGGCAGTGTCGATAGTTGTGCCTGCAGCAGCGAATTCTATTGCCGCGTTGCCGGTAAGGTTAACAAGAGGAGTCCAGTTACCTGCATTGATACCCCCTGCCACTGTAACTTTGAGAATCCCGCCCGTCATGGTTATACCACCAGC
This sequence comes from Candidatus Latescibacter sp., assembly GCA_030692375.1. Lineage (NCBI taxonomy): Bacteria > Pseudomonadati > Candidatus Latescibacterota > Candidatus Latescibacteria (ex Chuvochina et al. 2023) > Candidatus Latescibacterales > Candidatus Latescibacteraceae > Candidatus Latescibacter > Candidatus Latescibacter sp. The sequence continues at coordinate 21,734 of JAUYCD010000001.1, forward strand.
GCCGGACCCAAAAGCAGAGATATGACCAAGTTCTACTGTACCGGTGTTAATGGTAAGTGCGCCAATGAAAGTATTAGCACCGTTTAAGGCAAGCGTTCCGGCTCCGCTTTTTGTGATTGGTGTCCCTGAACCTTCAATAATAGCCGCTGTGACTGTGGTATTACCTGTACCAGCGAATGTGGTGAGGCTTGCACCAGTGTTAGTGATCTGAAAACAACTGATTGTAAAGAGTCCCGTTGAGTTGTTTGTGATAATGTCTGTGCCGCCTTGTACGAGACTTCCACCGCCCGTGATGTTTGAAGCATTACCGCCGGCAGTTACAGTGATGGAGCCGCCGTTTGGAATTGTTAAGTTACCGGCAAGTGTTATAGTAACAACGCCGCCGGTTGTATTAATCTGAAGGTTTAAACATGTGCCACCCCCAGCGGGAACTGTAGGAAGACTTGCTACAAATGGTATGATTGCAGTATCTCCAGCTCCAGGAACGCCAGCACCCCAGTTACCTGCTGTTGCCCAATCCGTATCAGTTCCACCAGTCCATGTGGTTGTTAGGGCAAACCCGTTCCCCGCCCAGACCAGCATCGCCGCCATTGCGGCCATCACGAACACGATCACCCATTTTTTAATCATGATTCCCTCCTTGTTTATTGTTACTTGATAGTGAATGGTATATGATGATTTTCTTCATGTTTCACCTCCGATGATATAATAAAAAAGGCTGAGAAATTAATCCCAGCCTGGTTGACTCCAATACTGATATTTGTCACGCGGGATTTTTATAAGGGAGAACCCTGCCATAACTCCCGAAGATGCTCTTAGGCTATCTCATTTTATCGTCTCGAATTTTTCAATGTGGTTAAACTTCCCGTCCTCAAAATAGATGGACACCTTCCCATAATAAAGGGATTGACTGTCTGATAGTATTGTGCTTTCCGCAACGATGCGTTTAATTTCAGCTATAAAATCCGAAATGTCAAGCATTTTTTTGGGATTGATATCTTTCATCATCAAATCTCCAGTTTAAAACATGGTTGAAAAGCACCGTCTATCATAATCATTTTTTGTCTTTTTTCTTCTCGGAGTTATCCTGTTTAGTATTCTTGTCTCGATTAGTATTTTGATCATTGCCTTTTCCTTTATCCTGCTTTTGTTGCTTTACCCAATTTTTATGCTCGGGATGGTTTTTGTTTACAAAATATTTTGAATCACGGCTATAGCGGATTGGATGCTGATCATGACGATCTCTATACGACGAATATTTTTCTTTATACGTTTGGTGATTTCGATATGGTTCCCGCTTATTCACTACTACTTTATAAGAATTATAGAGGTCATAACCACGATAACGGGAAGGCAAAGATGATCTGGTAATCCACTGTCCTCTTTCAAAATAAATAAACCGATGCAGAGGAACATTGTAGTAAACTTCAATATCGGGTAAGTAGTAATATTCAACATGATCATAACCAGTCGGACCCCAAATTGGTTGACTATCTACTCCACCAGATCCTTTGCCAATCGCACCACCTACCAGCATGTAAGTGAGTCCACACCCCATCAGGAGGGTGATCGAAACACAGAGTACCACTGCGATAACAACGTTCATAAGTGCTTTCATTGTATACCGCTTTTCAAAATGTGAATGAAACCGCTCACAGTGTAGGAAGTAACCAGCCCCAGAAGCCACAATACGATCAGAACAGTTGAGATCGTTAAAAGCATGGCAAATATCCTTTCCGATTTTGGTTTGGTAAATAAGCTCAAGGAAGTTATCCGGTCCACTTTCTTGTTGAATAAGGCTAAAACGTTCGTTGGGTTAGTAAACGCCATATCTGATGCTGTCCGTATAACGTCCACCTTGACCGGCGCAAGTAAGCCGTGTCCGCGCGTGCGTGGCTTACTTGCGTACGTGTCCAAGGTGGGCGTTGGCAACCCTGGCTATCGGAAGTAGAATCTTACTCCGATTGCTGCATTGATATCGAGGTCCGTGTCAGGCGTCACATCAAGAATGGGAACAACTTCTGCGAAGAGATCTACCGGGGCGTCAGCGAACAGGTAGGAGATCCCGAAGGGTATGCGGATGCCGATCAAGGCATTTTCATCGTTTTGTCCTGTATCCTTGAGCTTGATCCTGCCCCCCACACCATAGTAAACTGGGAGTCGGCCATTGAAATCCTTCGACCGCAGAAGGGAGAAGTTGTGATACAGATAGTCCGCATGGAATTGAAATGATTTGTTTTCCGAGAAGGACCAGGCGGCAGCGGCGTCCACGGCCCGCGTCCCCCCAATCCATTTCTTGATGCTGACGCCGGTTGGTTCCCCAACGATTACACCAACACCCAGCCCGTTTTCACCTCTTGCCTCTGACATTCCAAACGCCAGGGCAAACAACACGAACGCTACGGGTACTGTTTTCATCTATCTCTCCATATCCCCTTTGATGATGGCTTCCTGTTCCGCCTCTGTAATAATCCCTTTTCTTTCAGCACACGGTAAACACTGCTGGGACTCACCGCCACTATGTTACCATCGAGCAGCATATACGTCACACGACGGTACCCATCACCACAATGAAGAAGATAAAACTCAATAATAGCTTCTTTCTCTCACTCCGCGAACCACCAATCCCTCGGTACCCACCCGTTGTGCTCATTCACCTTCCTGTCCTAAAGGGACTCTTTCTTAGGAATCCCTTTAGGACATCGGCGGTACTTTGTTTGGCAATTACTTGAGCAGTGTCATCTTCATGGTTTTCGAGTAATTCTCGGATTTGACCGTGTAGAAGTATACACCGGCAGAGAACTTGGAGGCATTCCAGGTTGCTGAATGATTACCCGCGTTCATGGTGGTGTTCACCAGGGTGCTGATCTTCTGCCCGGCCATATTGTACACCTCGACCGTCACTTTTCCGGCTTTGGCCAGAGTGAAGCTGATCGAGGTGGTGGGGTTGAAGGGGTTCGGGATGTTCTGCGAGAGCGAGAACTCTATAGGCGCCAATTCATTCTCGACAGCAGTCGGTATCCCCGCAGGCTTCGTAACGGCATTGGCGTCTAATGTAACCGCGGTCTGTGCCAGCGCTCTTCCGTTCAAAGTTGCACCGGTCTGCATCTCAATCAACGTCTGACACAATATATTTCCCTTCATGGCAGCTGTCGTTCCAAGAGTAACTTGGCCGGCGACCTGCCAGAAGATGTTCTTGGCCTGGGCGCCGCCGCTGAGAGTAACAATGGCTCCATTGGCCACGGTTAGATTTTGCGCTATCTGGAAGATCCAGACATCGCTTGCGGTGCCCGAGATGGTAACACCAGCAGCAGATACTAGGACCCCGGTACCCCACTTGTAAAGACCAGGAGCGAGTGTCATCGAAGTAATATCTCCGGCGCCAAGTTCAGTAGCAGTGGGTAACGTTCGTCCGGCGGCGTCGGTGTACGCGGTTTGCATGTCGAGTACAGCCGTGGTCATGTAAGCTGGAGTAGGAGACGCATAGTCGGCAGCATAGATTTTCCCGGTCACTAAAGATGATGTTGAAAATGTATTCGAAGCATCCAGTATTAACCCAAATCCGGTTATGAAAGTTGCGGCGGCTGGACTAACTCCAATATCTCCAACAATTGAGGTGGTTCCAGTGGTTGAGATTCCCGTTTTTGCCAGAACCGCGAAATTGGCGCCAGATCCAAGGTTTACAGCCGCTGGGCCAGCAGCGATGGCAACAGACGCCGCCATCGAAGCAACCGTCAGCATCGCCCCGAGGAGACGCGCGCATCTGCCTGAAAAACGTGTTGGATTTGTTGTGTAAGTCTTCATAATACCCTCCTTGTGGTTAATAACCGCCATGTCCACGCGTTTCGTGTGACATGACACATCCGATAGTATAAATACGGAAAATGTGTAGATAGAGTCAATCGGCCAAGGGGATGAAAAGGGAGCTACATCGTGTGGAGTATGAAATGAAAGAGGAGCTACATCGTTTGGGTGAGGAATTACTCGTCTTTCGGAGAAATACTGCCCTTGGTAATACTAACCCGGATTATTCACAAAATTTTTACGCATTAATCTTAAGTGCTTATATAATAAAATGATAGAAGAATATTTACCTTAATTTCTTCAAAATTGAATTATTTTCGATGTAACATATGTTCACTCTATCTGTAATTTCTT
>JAUYCD010000002.1 GCA_030692375.1 Candidatus Latescibacter sp.
TATATATAATCCCTTAAATATGTTGACGATACATGGTATTTTTACCGATTCTTGATTTGAAGTGTTCGCTTACCGCCTGAAAGCATTCGTCGCTGGATTGGAATCGTTTTGTATGAGTAGTAACTCGCCGGAGTTCATGCCACTCCCATTCCACCGGATTGAGATCAGGAGAATACCGTGGAATATACTCAAGAACAATCCGAGGCCGAAGTGACTGATACAGTTGGATGATTTTCGATTTGTGCCATTTGGCATTATCCACATACACCAGAATGGTGTCGTAGGAATGGTACAATCCGTGAAGCCATTCCAGAATTCCAATGAACGAAACGGAATCCCCTTTCTTGATACGCTGGACGAAGGCGTCTCCGGTCTGGGGATTCACGATGCCGCCCAGGTTTACCCGTTCTTTCCTGCTGCTGGAGGGGAAAAGCGGCTGTTTTCCTTTTGGTGCCCACTGAGCTGCAATGGTGGGATCGAGCGCGATTCCCGCCTCGTCGTAGAAAAGACGCAGGTCATTATCGCTTTGCTCCTGAATTTTTTTTTACCCCGGCGACAAATTGCTTTTGTTCTTCCGGGTCAGCATTCAGGAATCTTTGGCGTCCTCTCTGGAGGGTAACCCCGAGCGCATGGAACCATCGGTTGATTTGACTATGGCCGAGATGAATGTCATGATACTCTTCCAGGTACCGGTTCAAAAGCGGTCCATCCCACCGGGTTTGACGATATCCGCACTCTTGCGGTGGTTTGGCGAGCACCGCGGAAAGCTCCTTCCGGAGTTCTGGAGTCAGCTTACCCGTACGTCCAGGGCGATGCTTTTCGTCCAATCCACGGAGGCCATGTTCGTTCACCCGGCGCACCATAAGATAAATACCTTCACGGCTCAGATGATGCCGCCGGCTCAACTCCAGCGGGGATGCTCCATCCATAAGGCCCTGGAGCACCGCGATCCGCAATCCTTTTCTGATGACTCCACGTCCGGAAACCAGTACGTCAAGGGATTCCCGTGTAACTTCTTCATGCGTTATTCGGAGACTGGATTTCTTCATATGCTCCTCCCTTCCGAAAAGTGGATGAAAGAAGCATACAATAATTCAGCAATTATGTCAAGTTATTTATGGGTTTACATATATGTTTCATTGAAGTGTATGATTGAATTTGTTTTAAAAAAAAACAATATAGATTATATCATATTAGAGGAAAAATGTTTTTAATAAAAATAATATCACCAATTTTAGTATTAATACTAACATTAGTTCAATTTTATATTGATCATCGCTGGAAAGATCGACGAACAAAAAAATATAAATATGCTAAAATACTGTTTATAGTAATAATTTTTGTCGCTGTAGTGTTTACGATAATTACAACGGTTATTGATTATCAAAATGAACAAAATACAAAAAAACAGCTTGATGATTTAAAGAAATTAACAATTCTTACAGATTTGAATGCTGTACATAGAGAAAAACAAGCAATTTCTGAAAGAGAATCATTAAAAATTAAGTTGGTTGATTTACAAGATAAATTAGACCCATTTTTAGAAATAGCCAAATCTAAATACCCAAGATTACCTACGGAAGAAGCTCTGAAATATTTGAGCCAAGAAATTGAAAATATAAAACAAAAAACGGAAATAATTGAGAGTGCCACCAAGGATAGAAAATTAACGGAGATGCAGACTAACCAGTTAATTGCATTCTTAAGTAATTATAAAAGCAATAAAATATACATATTTTCAATATGGGGCGATCAAGAATCATTAAGGTATGCTCATATCATTAAAAATATATTTATCAGATCGGGGTGGATAGTTGATGGTGTTAATCAAGCAATGTATAATATTCCAATGGATGGCCTTTTTATTTCAATACAAAATGAACCTATCCCAGAAATTGCTCAAATTGTATTTAGAGCTTTTCGCAGCATTGGGATAGAAACGATAAGAAATAAAGATAGTAATCAGGAACCATCAACTGTAAGAATTATTGTTGGCTCCAAAATAAATAATGATCATGTTAAAAATGGTTTAAAGTAGGTATTAATACTATCTTATATTTCTTTATTATTGCTGTAAGCTATGGTATATTATGAATTAATATTGGAATTTCTATTATTTAATCAGCCTTATCCATTTAATATTTATCAAGAAATTATTTTTTTCCACTATACAAGCTATATTTTAACCAATTCATTTGCCCGGCTCATGCTCTGTATACTTCAACGGAAGCCTTCTTCATTAAGGAGCCAGTATGCATAACGAATTCACAGCAATTATTGAAAAAGACGGGGGATTGGTATATCTCTTATTGTCCGGAGGTCCCGTGAGCCAATGGGCAAGGTAGAACAATCGAGGAAGCAAAGGCAAGTCTGGCGGAGGCCATTTCCCTGATTTTTGAAGATCGTCGTAAAGACGCCAAGCGCGGATTACCCAAAGGAGCGATCCGTGTGGTTGATTTACTGTGCCTGCGGAGCAGCAATGACTGTGGAGCAACGACTTCCCTTGCCCCCTTCGGGGGAAAGGGACTGAGGGTTAGGGGGCTGAAGTAAAAAACTTACCGTTCCCCCCGCTCCACCCGACCGAGAAACCATGTGAGAAACCCAGGTCTCCCTGGTAGGAACCCCGGTAGGAGAATTTCAGTCCCTTCACCAGGAGCGAGCCGAGGAATTCCATACGGTTCGGCGCGTTCGCTCCCAGCACCCCCACGGTCAGTGAGTCCCATATCTTCATGACGCATCCCCCGGAAAAGGAAGGGTCAAACCGACGCACTTTGGTGAGCGAAGCGACCAGAGTGACCGCTCCCGGCAGGTTCCACGATGCCGCGGCCCTCGTGCGGCCATCGAGCGGTTCCTTTGATTCCCCGAGTTTGGCCCCGGTTGCATTCTCCCAGGAAACGGCGAGGAAAATTTCTTCCGCCGGATGAAAGACCATTCCCGCATCGCCGCTTAAGGCGGAAGCGCCGCCGAATCCCCGTATACGCATGGCGCTGCGGGAGAGCCGCGCCCCGATGGAGAGGCATTTCAAGAGGGGATAGGAAACGCCGAGCTTCTCTTGTTCGTCGCCGTAGAGATCGCCGCCGGAGCCGTTCCAGGAAAGGGAGATACCGGCTTTTCCGGCTCGGACGCCGGCGATGAATGTGCTCACCGCCAGGTCCTCCATGCCGAACGGCGCAGTATAGCCCAGGAGGGCGTACGGCCCCCCGATGAACGATTCGCTTCCCGGAAAGATGAGGGATGCTTCCTCAAGGCTGCCTGCGGCGGGCAGGGAAAACCCGTCGTCCAGGGCGGTCAGCGGCTCTAAGGAGAGAGATTCACCGGCAAAGGAGAGGAAAAACGCCAGGAGAAAGATCAGTCGCACGCAGTTTCTCCGCACATATCTCTCAAAATGCATGACGGGCAATTCTCTCTGGTTTGAGGGGTGCATTGGCCGGTTATCCCGGGCCTTACGAGGGCGAAATCATACCGGACAGGGTCTTCCGGGTCGAGACGGCGCAGGGTGCGTGTTATATCCAAAGCCATTTTCCAGTCCGGGGATCTGCGTCGGGTCAACCTCAGGAGCGCCGCCATACGGGCGATGTGGCGGTCTATCGGGATAACCAGCCGCGAGGGGGAGATGAACTTCCAGAGGCCGAAATCAACACCGTCCGGCCCGCGGACCATCCAGCGGAAATACATGGCCGGTCTCTTGCAGGCGCTGCCGTCGGCCGGGGAAGGAACGAGGTAGGAAATGCCGGCCCGGGCGCTCTTTCGCTTGCATTCTTCACTGTATGTTCCGCAAACCGCAGAGGAGAACCGCGACAGGACGCCCTCTATGGTTTCCTCAGCCGGATCGTCCAGTTTTTTCACAAGGGCGCCGATGGAGCCGTGCTCGCGGAGCATGCTCCCCGCCGTGAGGAAAAGAAACGAAAGGTCTTCCGCATCGGTCCAGCGGTGCTTCCATCCTTTGAAGAGGGAGCGCGCTTTTTCCGCAGTAAGGCTCTTGGCAAAATCCGCCGGAGACCTTCCTGTATGTGAAAGCGCCGCGCGGGCGCTTCGCCGTATCTGGCCCGCATTTCCATACCCGATGGCGGAAACGATGAATCCGGCGGTCTCGATGTCTTCCGCTGCTGTATATTCATGGACGATTCCCACCGGATCGGTGTCGAGATATCCGGCGCCGTATTCCGCGGTAAGTTTGTCAAGGCATTGTTTGAGAGCGGCGAAATCAGGCAAAGGAAATTCCTCCATCAAGGGTTCTTTGTCGTCTTCTAAAATCTACCTACAAGCCGATAAGGTGTCAACAAACATATTCAACGGGCGCTTCAGTTCAATCTTCAGAACTAACAAATCATGATTCCGCCTGTTCTACTATCAATTTTTTCCCTATATTTATCGGTTATTCGGTATTTTCAATCCGCGCACATCAGCGTAATCCGCGGCTTACCGTTTTTTTATTCGAGGCTCCATAATGCCGAGCCAATTCCCGGCTTTTACCATCGAATCCCTTGCCTATGGCGGCGACGGTGTCACACACCTAGAGGGCAGAGTCATGTTCGTTCCCGGCGCATTCCCGGGGGATGTTGTCCGGGTACGGACGGCGCAGGACAAGGGAAGCTACCTCCGCGGCGAGCTTCTCGAAATTGTCTCTCCCTCGCCCGACCGTGTGGAAGCCGCCTGCCCGTACGCATTACGGTGCGGTGGGTGCCAGTGGCAGGAACTCTCCTATCCGGCCCAGCTTCGCTGGAAGCGGGCGATCGTGGAGGAGTCCCTGCGCCGTCTTGGCGGAATCGAGGGAATCGAAGCAGAGCCGTGCATCCCTTCACCCCTTGAATACGGCTACCGGACTGTTGCCCGGTACCCTGCGCGCCATGTTTCCTCAGGATTAGTCATGGGATACCATGAGCGGAGGTCTCACCGGATTGTTGATATCGGCGCCTGCCCCCTTGCCGGAGAGCGTGTGAACCGGATCGCCGATTTCATACGCGCCCTTCCCGGTATGGAAACCCTGGAACTGCGCGAAATCACCATCCAGGCCTCGCACAACCTCCCCTCCGCACTGGTGCGGTTTACCCTGGGAAAAGCGACAGCCTGGATTGATGCGCTTGCGGAGCGAATGCTCGCCGATATTGATGGCCTTTCGGGAGTTACCTTTTACCTTGAAACCTCCCCCGGGCAAACCCGGCTCTTCCGCAGCTTAGGATCTCCTTTCCGGTACGAGCGGGTGAAAGAGCGGACATTCCGAATTGAGGAGCGCTCCTTTTTCCAGATCAACATGCCCCAGGCGGAGAACCTGGTCACCCTGGCAGGAGAGATGCTTCAGTATCGAGCGGGGCAGGTTCTGGTGGACGGTTACGGCGGAGTCGGCCTCTTTTCTCTGAGCCTGGCGCCTCCTGACGCCACAGTCTACCTGTTCGATGCCTCCCCCTTGGCGGTCGAGGACAGCCGGTTCAACGCCGCTGAAATGGGATTTCTCTGTTTCACCGGACTGGTCAAAAACGCGGATGCCGCTTTTTCTGTAACCGGCCCCGCCGACCGTCTCATCATCGACCCCCCGCGCACCGGCCTCGGACTTATTGCGGTGGATGAGATGTGCAGATTCAAAGCCGAATGTATTGTATACATTTCCTGTAATCCCACCACGCTTGCCCGTGACATCAAATATTTCTCCGGGCGGGGATATCGGGTAAAGAGAATTGTTCCGGTTGACATGTTTCCCCATACGTACCATATTGAGACTGCAGTGGAGATGGAGCATACATGATTTATCGTAAAGGAAGGGATAGGACTGAGCGGCGCGGATTCCCGGGAGCGCATGGAAATGCATGAGAAAGTGTCATATTTTTGTCTTCCGTGACAATACCGAAGCTCTTCGATTCTGGGAAAAAACTGGATGGAGCCGCCGTATGGAACTGGTAATATATTCTCGCGATACTGGTTAAAATGTACGTTTATTGTGGCCATCCTCTAGATTTTTAAATCAATATTTTGTAACTCTTTATGATGCTTATCTTTCCACAAAAATATATTCTTGAAAATATTATCGGGTTCAAGTCCTCTTGAAAGACTAATCCCCCCTGTCCTTCGGACATCCCCCCTTATTAAGGGGGGGAATCATATTATCAGGCAGCTTTTACCCCCTTAATCAGGGGGTCGCCGCTTTATGCGGCGGGGGGATTTTATCTAAAGAGAAGATAAGTGATATGGCATATCTATCGCCGAATAAAAAATGGGGGATGGCCAGAAAGACTTTTGCCTGCTTGACATGCAAGGTAAAATTTGGTATACTTGCATTCTGAAATAACTCAATTTCTCGTATATATGCAGCATCTCTCGATAATCCCGGAAGCCTGCCAGGATTAAGAATACAGAATTCATGATGTCTTACCTTATTCCATCCACGTTAAATCCACTACCTATATATAAGGAGATTGTATGAACCGTAGGATGACAACCATTGACGGTAATTCTGCTGTTGCTGGTGTAGCGCATGCAACAAATGAAGTGATTGCTATTTATCCGATCACTCCTTCTTCTGGTATGGGTGAAGTGGCTGATGCTCTGAGCGCAGCCGGCAACAAAAATATCTGGGGAATAATCCCGGAAGTGGTCGAAATGCAGTCTGAAGCGGGAGCGGCCGGTGCGGTTCACGGCGCCCTTTCCACCGGAGCGCTCACCACGACTTTCACAGCCTCCCAGGGCCTTCTCCTCATGATTCCAAATATGTACAAAATAGCCGGAGAGCTTACACCGGCTGTTTTCCATGTCTCAGGCCGTGCCCTGGCAACCCATGCGCTCTCCATTTTTGGCGATCATTCGGATGTCATGTCCACCCGCTCGACCGGTTTTGCCCTTTTCTGTTCCGGAAGTGTTCAGGAAGCGCAGGATTTTGCCCTGATAGCCCAGGCGGCTGCTCTCGAATCACGTATTCCGTTCATCCATTTCTTTGATGGATTCCGTACCAGCCATGAGTACACCAAAATTGAAGAATTATCCATGGACGATATTCGCGCCATGATCGATGATAGATTCGTATTCGCACACCGTAACCGCGCCCTCACTCCCGACCGTCCAGCCATCAAGGGTACGGCTCAGAACCCGGATGTCTATTTCCAGGGCCGTGAGACGGTCAACAAATTCTACGAGGCCGCTCCTTCAATCGTGCAGAAATGCATGGACAAGTTCGCCCGACTGGTCGGACGGCAGTACAAGCTGTTCGAATACTATGGCGCTCCTGACGCCGAGCGGGTAATCATGACCATGGGCTCCTCGACCGAGACTGTACATGAAGTGGTGGATTTCCTGGCTGCCAAAGGCGAGAAAGTCGGCGTGGTCAAGGTACGCCTGTTCCGGCCGTTCGATGAAAACGCCATGGTCGCCGCTCTGCCCAAGACTGTGAAAGCCATCGCCTGCCTGGACCGCACCAAGGAACCCGGAGCGCTCGGCGAGCCGCTCTATGAGGATGTCCGTACTGCCATAGGCGAGGTCATGGACGCCGGCTCAGTGCCGTTCTATAAATACCCGAAGATCGTCGGGGGCCGCTACGGCCTGGGTTCCAAGGAATTCTCGCCCCAGATGGTCAAGGGCATATTTGACAACCTGGCGCTGGAAATCCCCAAGAACCATTTCACGGTGGGTATCATCGATGATGTCACCAATGCGAGCATTGCGCCCGATGCCTCTTTCCGCCTGGATGACGAGGGTGTTTTCAATGCCATGTTTTATGGTCTCGGCTCCGATGGCACAGTAGGCGCGAACCAGAATACCATCAAGATCATCGGTGAGAATACCAACAATTATGCCCAGGGATATTTCGTTTACGATTCCCGCAAGGCCGGGTCGCTTACCACTTCCCATGTCCGCTTCGGCCCCACACCGATCCGCAAACCTTATCTGATCGACCGTGCACAGTTCGTGGCCTGCCATAACTTCTCTTTCCTGGAGAAGTATGACATGCTGGACAATATTGATGAGGGAGGCACCTTCCTCCTGAACAGCCCCTACGGGCCTGATGAGGTATGGGATAAAATCCCCGTAGAAGTACAAAAACAGATCATCGACAAAAAGCTCAGTTTCTACGTGATCGACGGTATCGATCTGGGACACAGACTGGGACTGGGCGCCCGTATCAATATGATCATGCAGACAGCGTTCTTTGTCATTTCCGGTTTCATGGCGCAAGAAAAGGCTATCGAGCTGATCAAGAACGCCATAAAGAAAACCTACGGCAAGAAGGGCGAAAAGGTCGTCCAGATGAATTTCAACGCGGTGGATGCGGCCAAGGACAATGTGTTCAAGGTCAACTATCCGAAGGAAGCCGCCTCGACTCTCCGCATGCCTCCGGTTGTTCCCGCGAACGCCCCGAAGTTCGTCCAGGAAGTAACCGCCGGGATGATTAAAAACAAGGGCGACGATATTCCCGTTTCCAAGTTCCCGGTGGACGGTACCTATCCGATGGGAACCACCCAGTATGAGAAACGGAACATCGCTACTTTGATTCCGATCTGGAAGCCTGAGCTCTGCATCCAGTGCGGCACCTGTTCATTTGTATGTCCCCACGCCACCATCCGTCTAAAAATATACGATCCCGAATACCTGGGAAACGCCCCCTCACAATTCAGGTCGGTGGACGCAAAGGGCGGCCCGCAGTACAAAGGCAAGAAGTACACCGTTCAGGTGGCCCCGGAGGATTGCACCGGCTGCGGCGCCTGTGTGGAGAATTGTCCCGGCGCGCAAAAGGATGCCCAGGGCAACAAGACCGGAATCAAAGCCATCAATATGGAGAACCAGTTCGAAAACCGGCTCACCGAAATGGAGAGCTATGAATTCTTCCTTTCCCTCCCGGATACCGACCCGTCCCTGTTCAACCGCGCCACTCTCAAGGGCAGCCAGCTTCTCCGCCCGCTGTTCGAGTTTTCCGGGGCCTGCGCGGGATGCGGTGAGACCCCGTATGTGAAGCTTCTCACCCAGCTTTTCGGAGATCACATCATCATCGCAAATGCCACCGGCTGCTCATCCATTTACGGCGGCAACCTGCCCACTACCCCGTACACAACCAATAAGGACGGCCGCGGCCCGGCCTGGTCAAACTCCCTTTTTGAGGATAACGCGGAATTCGGATTCGGATACCGCCTCACTCTGGATTCATTCAGCGGACAGGCCAAGGGATACCTGAACAAGGCGGTTGAAGAAGGGCTGGTGGACAGTGCGCTCGCTCAGAAAATTCTCTCCCAGGATCAATCGACCCAGGAAGGAATCGAAGCCCAGCGCGCCAGTGTGGCGGAGCTGAAAAAAACCGTGGCATCGGCAAAAGATGGCGCCGGTACCGCCGCGCAGCTCGACAACCTGGCCGATTACCTGGCCAGGAAGGATGTATGGGTTCTTGGCGGCGACGGCTGGGCGTATGACATCGGTTACGGTGGCCTCGACCATGTTATCGCCAGCGGCCGGAATGTGAATATCCTGGTCCTGGATACCGAGGTGTATTCCAACACCGGCGGGCAGATGTCCAAGTCCACCCCACGGGGAGCTGTCGCCAAATTCGCCGCGGCCGGGAAACCCCTGGGCAAAAAGGACCTGGGCATGATGGCCATGACCTACGGCACCGTTTTTGTCGCCCGGGTCGCCATGGGCGCCAACCCGGCGCAGACTGTCCGGGCGTTCAACGAAGCCGCCTCCTTTGACGGGCCTTCTCTTATTATCGCCTACTCGACTTGTATCTCACACGGCATCGACCTGACTTACGGCATGGAGGAGCAGAAGAAGGCGGTGACCAGCGGACACTTCCCGATATACCGGTATGACCCGCGCCTGGCTTCCCAGGGCAAGAATCCTTTTCAGATGGATTCCAAGGAGCCGACTACTTCGCTCGATGATTTCCGTTTCGGCGAGAACCGCTACATGATGCTCAAGAAGAGCGACCCGGAGCGCGCGGCCATGCTGTCCAAACTTGCCGAAAAGGATATGCGCCGGACTCAAAAAATGTATCGGAGCCTTGCGGAGATCCCTTATGGAGAGGAAAACAAGGAATAATGGTTCTTCTCCAAACCCGAATTATGCATGTAAAAGGGATTTTAGTCTCTGTGAGCGTTAAAACTACAGCCCCCTAAATCCCCCAAAGGGGGACTTAAAAGACTGCAAAACAAGGCATAATCGGTTTATTAAAAAAGTTACATTTTTGCATTTTTATCTTTACCACGAAAAGTCCCTCCTCGGGGGATTTAGGGGGCTGCTTTCCAAAATTAATAATAAGTATTTGTTTAAAAAAGAGTTAAGAAAATGTTACAGTAAGTTTGTGAATAATTCGGGCTAAAAAGCTGGTAAAGAAATTTACGTATAGGAGAGACAATTCCTTTTTTTAAAAACCATTGACTTTCATGTTAATTCATTGTATAATTTTTATATCATAATGGTTTCTCGATCGTTCAAACCTTAACAAAGGATGAAACCGATGGAAAAGGAAGATCTCTGGGGAAAAATCAAAAAATCCGTGACTAAAGGTGTAACAGTCGCCGCGGAAAAAACGGAAGAGCTGGCCAGACTGGGGAGAGCAAAGTTTGATGTTCTCAATACCAGGCGCAAGATAACGAAGAAACACGGGGAGATGGGAAGCCTCGTTTATACTATGCTGAAAGCGGGAAAACCGGGGGCGGATATACTCAAAACTACCGAAGTGCAGAATCTGGTTGAAGTGTTGAAAAGTTTGGATACTGAAATGGCCGAGAAAGAAAAACTCTATGAGAGTCTGAGAAAAAAAACCGGAGAGGACATGGAGGATATAAAAACAAAGGCCAAAGCAGGTATGGAGGATTTACGGAGCAAGGCCAAGGCAGGAATGGAAGACCTACGGAGCAGGGCCAAGCCGGTTATCGAGAAGATGAAGGAGAAGGCCGGATCAAGTGAAAAGAACCAAAAGCCTGAGAAAGAGGCAAAAAAAGCTGTTAAGAAAAAATGATCGATGGTATGGGCCGGAATAAGATTTTATCATATTGCAGTTTGTAGGGGTTCAGCATGCCGAACCCCTACATGCCAAATAACCGGAAATACCTCTGCCCTGTTGTGATCTGTGGGTATTTTCGGTTATTTTTATTCTTTTGCCTTATATTTTTTTGAAACCAATTTCCTTTTTACGGGTTTATAGACAGGGCAAACTACAACGCAGGGATTTGTCACGCTGAATCCCTGTAATATCCATAACGTTTTGGAGGTGCAACATGGTAAAATCGTATTCCAGGCTGTTTTTCCGTCTCATCCCCCCTCTGACTCTTATCATTTTAGGCGCTGTTTTTACTCTGCATATTTCCGCACAGCCTTCTTCCGCACCTCAGAAGGTTGCTGCGCCTTTGTTAAACCAG
>JAUYCD010000003.1 GCA_030692375.1 Candidatus Latescibacter sp.
AAATCCCCCTGCTCTCAGGATACGCTGCTTATGGAGTCCCCTTTGTTTCAGGCTGCCCTTCGACTCAGGAGTAAATTGCTGCAATAATATAACAAATCCCTCGAAAGAAAAAAATAAAGTTTTATCCGGTTATGCCATTAGATAAGGTTCGCGATCGTTATATATAGATGCCGAAACAAGTTCGGCATGACAAGTGTCATCCTGAACTCGTTTCAGGATCTAAACGAGCAATCACGGCGCAATATTTTTAAAAATACTTACCAAATGACATAACCGGATAAAATTTTGAGTACCAGGGATTTTCTATCGTTTTTTCAGCGCCTTCTCATAAAGCGCATACAGACGGTCGACTTCGGCGGCGGTCTCGGAATCGAGATCAAAACCGCTGGGCTTGCGGACAAGAGTGTTCCGAAAAATCCCCTGTTTCATGAGTATATACTTTTCAATGGTCAGGAAAGCTTCAAGAGAAGATGTCTGGAGGATCACGATGGCTGCAAGGGGGAAATACACATCATAGGCCCTTTTGTCATCATCCTGCGCCAGCGCCCGCCATATCTCGATTATACCCTCGACCAGGTCGCTGCCGGGCATCGTGCCGGAAACCCCCCGCCGGTACGAATCGATGAGCTGAAGGCCGCCGGTTCCATCGAAAATTACACCGTCTTTTTTCAACGCCGCCTGGAGACGGCTGATAGTCTGTCCGATGGGCTGGGCTTCCGGTTTGAAATACACTCGCGGCGAAAGCTCATTCCTGAGCCGTGCCAGGAAATTCACAGAAAGGGGCTGGCCCAGGTACCCGCTGGCGTCCTGGATAACCAGGGGAATATAGACGGCGTCATGGATGGCCCTGTAATACTCGAAAATTGCTTGTTCGGGAAACCTGGCCGCTGCCGGAGGGATGGCCATAACCGCATCGGCGCCTGCCCGTTCGGCTGCCTGCGCGTAACCGACAGCGCTTTTGACCGTTTCGGCGCCGCATGAGATGGTCACAGTGACCCTCCCGGCGACCATTCCCGGTATTTTGACGGTCAATTCCAGGCGTTCTTCGTGAGTGAGCCGGATAAGCTCGGAAGCCAGAGCAAGAACCACCCCGTCGCTTCCGGCCTTGATCACATGGTCGATCTCCTGCGCGAGCACATCATAGTCGATGGCGTCGTCCGCTCGGTACGGCATTTGGAGCACGGGTAAAACACCGTATATTTTCGGAGTGGTTTTCATATTTAAAAATACTACATTTTCAGGCTCTCATCAAGACGATTTTATTTAGAAACCGGGAAATGAATGTATTATTATTCATGTTATCAGCCGCGGATGTCTCGGATAGACACGGATAATTGAAAAAGATAGTTGCAAAGTAACAAAGAGGCAAAGTATCATAGGTGTCATATTTTGCTTTGTCACTCTGTCACTTATATACATGACGATATAAATAATTGCGCATGTTTTGAGTGTTTAGATCCTGAAACGAGTTCAGGATGACACGTGTCATGCCGAACTTGTTGCCGCTTCGCGGGAACGATGAAACCGTTGCCGCTTCGCGGGAACGATGAAACCGTTGCCGCTTCGCGGGAACGATGAAACCGTTTCGGCATCTATTTTGAAAAGAAACACAATAAAATATGTCGTCATGTATAGTAAAAAAAAGAGGAGCTTATGATTGTCGATGTACACACCCATTTCTGGAAGCTGGAAGAAATCGGCCCTGAAGTATATAAGGATCTGGAACAGGCCCGGATACCACAGGACCATCTCGCTATAAAAAGCGACCACCATCTCCTTGCGACAGCAGCGGTGGATAAAGCGGTTGTTTTCGGCCTCCGGGCTCTTCAGAGCGGTTTCAATATCTCCAACGATACAGTAAAAGAACAGGTGGATAAAGCGCCCGACCGACTGATTTTTTTCACCTCTATCGATCCTACCGAAGTGGATTTCATGGGGGAACTGGAACGAACACACCAGGATATGGGAGCAAAGGGGATCAAACTCGGTCCTATTTATCAGGGAGTGCATCCCCTCGACGACCGATACCGTATGATCTATGCTTATGCGCAGAAACACAATCTGCCGATTCTGACACATATGGCGACCACCTTTTCCAGTTCCGCCCCTCTCGATTACGCCAACCCCCTCTATATGGACGAAATCGCGATTTACTTCCCCCATCTTACATTCATTCTCGCCCACCTCGGGCATCCCTGGAACGGAGAAACCATTTCCATCATTCGCCGCCATCGGAATGTATATGCGGACATTTCCGCTCTCTATTACCGTCCCTGGCAGTTCTACACCGCCATGCGGCTCCTTGTCGAATACGGCGCATCTCATAAGGTATTTTTCGGGAGCGATTATCCTTTCACCATGCCTCAGGATTCAATCGAAGGGGTCCGCAATCTGAATTACATCGTACGGAAAGGCTCCGGGCTGCCGCTCGTTCCTGAAGAAATTATCGAGGAAATCATCAACCGCGATACTCTGGGAATACTGGGGATAGAGTAGAAGAAAGTCTGAACCATGATTCGTGGGATTAAAGGATTACCATGATATTATACATGACTACATATTTTATTGTGTTTCTTTTCAAAATAGATGCCGAAACGGTTTTATCGTTCCCGCGAAGCGGCAACAAGTTCGGCATGACACGTGTCATCCTGAACTCGTTTCAGGATCTAAAAACTCAAAACATGCGCAATTATTTATGTTATCATGTATAAAATCAGGCTAATCATTATAATCAAGTCAAGGTTCAGACAATCTTTGACTTTGACTGCTTATACAATTGTATGCAGTGATCCGCCCGATTTCGAAAAGTATCTGATCCCGTAATATCCCACGAAAACAACCACACCTGCCAAAAGCGCCATCACCAGCATTCTTGCTAATGCAAACGGATGAAAGAGCATGTGCATTCCTGGCAAGAAGAAAGGATTAAACAGCGGGAATACGTGTGTAAAGAGAACAAGAACAAGCGCAATCCCTATCGCCATCATAAGAAACAGCAGTACTGAATTCCCGGCGGCTCTGGCGTCATTCTGCTGGACCGCAAGAGGTGTTTCCCCGTTTGCCGGCTGAGCAGGAGGTGCAGGCGGAGGCGGCGGGGGTGGAGTTACGGTGCTGCCGGTCCCCTGCCCCGGCAGATCGGTTGGCGGCGGCATGAGAATCCAGAGCACGATATAGAGAATCAATCCAAACAACCACAAGAAGGTGGTCAGAAGAAAGAATATCCTGAGCGGCAGGATAAGTATCGGAGCCTCGAACTGCCTCGCCAGCCCGGTGCATACTCCCGCGATTTTCTTGCCTTCATTGACCCTCTGCCAGTACATCGGAGTATTCTGGGCGCCAGGCTTGGATGGTTTGACAGACTGATTCGAGCCGCAGTACCGGCATTTAAGAGCTTCGGCTTTGATCAGCTCTGCGCAGTACTGGCATTTTTTCATTTCTTCGTTTTCCATGAGCAATCTCCTTTAAAGCACTTAATGTATGGTGTATCGGACATGTGTCCGTACCAGTGAGTTCTGTACCTGCTTGAAGTAGAAAAGCATGATCGCGCCGGCGAGAAGGCATCCCTCGGCCATGGAAAAAGCTACCGTCAGGTTTTTAAGAATCCCCGCAAACTGGGGAGAGAGCACCATACGGAGGATCGTTCCCACCGTAAGGATGTAAAAAAGATTCAGGCTAAGAACGAGCGCCAGTCCGATAAGCGCCATCGCCCATCCGTACTGACAGGCAGGGGCGATCGTCTGGAGGGCCATCTCCTCGCGCATACGATGTTTGGTTTTACTGACCAGGGCTTCGGGAGGATCGCAAACCCGATAAGCCTGGAGGATGGAGCGGAGCTCTGATTCAACTAAAAGTTTCATACCGACCCTTCTTTCGTATAGGGTGACTTAACACGTATTTTCCATTTTCCGGAGAGTATCTTTATCGCCCGATGAAACCGGGTTTTCACCGTTCCGAGAGGGCAGCCAACCACTTGTGATATTTCGCTGTCTGTCATATCGTGAAAGTAACGGAGCACAATGACCTCCCGCATCTTGTACGGCAGCTCGTTGACTGCCTGCCTCACCTGTTCTGCCTCCATGATGCGAAAGGGATCGACCCCGGGTTCACAGGTGACAGAGTCAGCTTCTTCCAGGGGAACCAGCATCTCTTTCTTCGATTTCCTGAGACTGTCACGGCACAGGTTGCCTGCTATCTGAAAAAGCCAGGTGGAAAACCGTGAGTCACCGCGAAAATGTTTCACCGAGCGGACAACCCTCAGCCAGGTCTCCTGAAAGATATCCTCTGCCGATTCGTGGTTGTCTATCATCCGCAGAATAAAGGCAAAAAGCTGCCGTTTGTATTTTTCCACAACCTCATCTATCGCCCCCGGATCATCTGCTTTGAGGCGTGCAATCAGCGCATGTTCTTCCTGCAAAGCCGTATCCACAGAAACGTCCATCTTAAGAACAACCGTTGACCGGTAAAGGGATTGGGGTAACCTAATATCCAATTCTATAATGTGAGACAGGAAATGCCCTGTCCAGGTTCATTCTATTTTTAAAAATACGAAAAAATTCTCTGGCGAGAGACGAATTTATTCACTCCGATGCAGAATGAACTATCCGGTGGCCTTGTGAAGCGAAACATCTTCCCATGACCGCTTCTCATGCATTATATTTTCCCTAAATTATAAGATTTGCGAAAACCCTGTTAAATTGAAAGATGCCGAAACAAGTTCGGCATGACCATGGACTCATGTCACCCTGAACTTGTTTCAGGGTCTATATCACATATAATATCAGAAGAAACTTATGCATAACTTGAATATTCTACTTCCAATTCCGCACTATTTCTTTTCTGGAGACCGATACGCATGACCGAACGAGAGCGTTTTCATGAAACCATGAGCTGGGGCAATCCCGACCGTCCGCCCTACCGTGAGCTGGCGCCATGGCCGGAAACCATCGACCGCTGGTATACCGAAGGCTATCCCAAGCGGGCCGATTTCAAAACTTATTTCGGTTTCGACCGTTATGACCCTGTAGGATTAGATGAAGAAATCCACCCGGTGTTCCGCGAAGAAGTCCTGGAGGAAACGGATGAGGACATCATCAAAAATGACTGGCGGGGAGTGAAATTAAAGCTTTCGAAAAGCAGCCGCTCCATCCCCTTTTTTTTCCGGTTTCCAGTCAATAACCGTGAAAGTTTCCGCGAGTTTGCCAGGCGTCTGGATCCCGAATCACCCGGCAGGTATCCCCTGTTCTGGGACATACGCGCCAAAGAGCTGAAAAATCGTAATTATCCCGTTTACCTTGGCACCGGCCGCACAGTGGGATTTTTCGGCCCCATCCGTGAGTGGGTCGGAGTTGAGAACCTGCTCGTCGGATTCTATGACGATCCGGGATGGATTCACGAGATGATGGAGTATTACGCCGATTTTCTTATCCGCCTTACCACCCCCATGCTGCGGGATGTTATTCCTGACTGCATTCATTTCTTCGAGGACATGGCCTATCGCGGAGGCTCGCTCATCTCGCCGGAATTCTTCCGCACTTTCATGATGAACCCTTACCGGCGGGTTATCGATCATTTCCGCAGGCATGGAGTGCCTTTCTTTGCAGTTGACTCGGACGGCGATATCCATGAATTGATTCCCCTCTTCCTGGAGTTGGGCATCCACGCCGTATACCCGTTCGAAGTACAGGCGGGTATGAATGTGCTTCAGATCCGTGAAAGGTATGGCCGCGACCTGGTCATCTGGGGCGGACTTGACAAGCGGAAACTGGCCGGAGCGAAAAAGGAAATCGAAGATGAGGTATCTTCCATCGTACCCCTTATGCTCGAACAGGGCGGATATATTCCCATGCTGGATCATGAAGCCCCGCCGGACATATCGTTTGAGAATTTCTGCTATTACCGCAAACTGATGCGGAAAGTATGTGAGTAAAAGGAAAGCCGCGGATTACGCAGATTGACGCGGATAGAAAGAATATTAAATGCAAAAACTTAATAAATGTCTGAACCTTGATTCATGGGATTAGAAGATTACCATGATGATTTAATTTTACAAACTTACATAAATATACGCATTCTTTAGATTGATTAGATCCTGAAACGAGTTCAGGATGACACGTGTC
>JAUYCD010000004.1 GCA_030692375.1 Candidatus Latescibacter sp.
AAATTATATCAAATGAAGATGCTCAGGCAAAAAGTCTGTTGTACATTATTTTCTGGTGTATCTTTACCTCACCCCCTGTCCCCCTCTCCTAGTCAGGAGAGGGGGTAACTCATTATGCGACTTTCCATTAACCCTCTCCTAATTAGGAGAGGGTGGCCGAAGGCCGGGTGAGGTTTTTATCAATTCCGAGAACTTTATAATACTTTTTACCGTATCATCATGTAAATCCTGTCAATAATTCTTCTTTCTTTGCGGACTTTGCGAACTTTGTGAGAGATTTTCTTATCCCTCTTTTATTCTTAGGAGTATGTATGCCCTATTTTGATCTGTCAGAAGACCAACTGAAAGTATATAAACCTGACCGCAAGGAACCGGCGGATTTCGATGCATTCTGGGCTGCAACGCTCGCCGAATCGCGTGAGTTTCCTCTCGCCGCCGAATTCAAACCGGTGGATTACGGTCTTTCAGCACTCGAAACACTGGATGTTACCTTCAGCGGATATGGCGGCCAGCCGGTCAAAGGCTGGCTGAATCTTCCAAAGGGCCGTGAGGGAAGGCTGCCCTGTGTGGTTGAATACATCGGATACGGCGGCGGGAGAGGGTTCCCGATGGACTGGCTCATCTGGGCTTCCGCCGGTTATGCCCACTTCATCATGGACACCAGGGGCCAGGGGAGCTCCTGGCTGCCCGGCGACACCCCGGACCCGGAACCAGCCGGCTCAAATCCCCACTATCCCGGATTCATGACCAGGGGCATCCTCGATCCTGCGACATACTATTATCGCCGGGTATTCACCGATGCGGTACGGGCGATAGAGGCTGCTTGTGCGCATGAGGCAGTAGACCCGGACAGGATCGCTGTGCGCGGGGTGAGCCAGGGTGGAGGCATCACTCTCGCTGTGGCCGGCCTTTCGCCGAAAGTCAGGGCTGCGCTGCTCAACGTTCCCTTCCTCTGCCATTATCGGCGCGCCATCGAGCTGATCGACACTGCTCCCTATGTGGAGATCACCCGCTACCTCAAAGTGCACCGTGACTGCGAGGACCGGGTGTTCACCACCCTTTCCTATTTCGACGGCGTCAATTTCGCGGCGCGGGCAAAGGCGAAAGCGTTGTTCTCGGTAGGTCTTATGGACGACATCTGCCCGCCCTCGACCGTATTTGCCGCCTATAATCACTACACCGGGGAAAAAGACATCCGTATCTGGCGGTTCAACATGCATGACGGCGGCGGAACGCACCAGGTAGTGGACGAGATAAAGTTTCTCGGGAAAATTATTAAGAAGTGACACTTCACCAATGCTGGGAGGGATGGGAGAGAGGGAACAGGGGAGCGACGCTCGGAAAGAGGCAGCACTATATCCCTAATCAGGCCGGCCGTCGTCGATCTGCTGGTTGATGTCGCATGGCAGGTACGAATAAAGGTCGGCGTTTTCCAGGTAGAACTTCACTTTTTTGTCTTTATCGATGAATTCTTTGGGGAACTCTTTCGTCTTCCAGGCAAGCTCCCCGCGCACGGAGTCGCCGGTAAACGGAATGCAGCGGTTCTTTTCAAATCCCCCGATCACATTGTTGTTCCTGTCCACCAACTCTGCTGCTATATACCCGCCTGGAGCGCACCTTGCATTGATTGTTACCTTCGGAGTGTTGAAGACCTCTCTCCTCGATATCAACCAGCCTTCCTTCTTTCCCGCGCTCATGGAGCAGAACCCGTCCAGCCGTATAGTCGCGAGGCCGACCGCAGCTTTAGGGTTCTTGATATCCCAGGGGTTCCCCTTGTTAACATGAACCTGATCCCATCCGGAGTAGTAAAACCACAACTCGTCCCCCATGACCAGGGGTTCCCGCGCGGTCCCGATAAAACCGCAGTCGAACGCCCTGTCCTGGCCGTTGGGGATGAACGGCTCGCGTTTGGCGGTCCGGGTCCAGTTGATGAGGTCCCAGCTCCATGCAAGCTGGATGTCGCCGTTTTTAGGGCTTCCCTCCTGGGCCTCGAACATCACATTCGGAGAGGTGTACTTGCCGTACTTCAGCCACCTGGCATGGTAGATGAGCGGCATTCCTATATACATGCCCTGATATGCGAATACCGGCATCCCGTATATCTGGGTCGGGTCAGGATCAAGGTCGTCGGCCACGAAAACGGGCCCGTTGTATGGTTTCTCCCACTTTACGAGATCCTTTGACCACACCACCCCGCACGCGCGATGACGCCGGTTGCTGCACTTCCATGTCGCGCACATCCTGTTTCGGTATGGGTCGAAGAACCAGTTAATCACATCTGACGAGTTGAACAGCTCTCCCTTGCTCTGATCCCAGGTCCAATGCAGGCCATCCGGTGAATACCCCAGGCGCTTGTTGCTGAAGGTGATCCAGGCGCGTTCGAGAGTATCGGAATAGGCGAGCCTGCCCACCATGGTAGAGCACTCTATGATGTTGTTCTTTTTCGATCCCTTCCATTCCACAAGGCCGAGGTTCGGACGAGTCCAGTGAATACCGTTCTTCGACTCCGCCATGCACACATTGGTAGGCTCGTCGTCGCTGATGCAGTAGTAATACATGCGGAAGCCGCCATCGTGCCTGATGACTGTCCCGCCGAGGTTCGGGCCCCAGCCTTCCCATGCAGCTTCTCCTTTGAAGATAGGATTGCCTTCATATTTCCTCGCGGCATGGAATACCTTCTCCAGACCGGCGGATTCCTCCGTCACCATAGCGTCGAGGAACAGCCTGCGGAACGGAGGACCTCCCCCCATCACGGGATCGAACTCCATCATCGTTTCTGCCAGGGGCGTCGCCGCAATACATGCGAGGAGAGCAAAAGCGATATTCTTCCGTGTCCGGCGCTTAACTTCTCGGACAACACCTTCAGAATCCGGTATTACACGCAAATGTTTTTAATACCCCCTTTTCAGGAAATAGGGCTCGATCGAGTCTGTATAGGCATGTCCCCTTCTTGGCGCGTTATAGTAGGGAACGTGCCAGCTCATCCAGTAGTAGGGGGCTTCCCCGCGCATCTCCATGGACTGGACATAGGCCCCGATAATCGACCAGAATGCATAGTTATTCATCGGCGCAACCGTGGGGATGATCTTGGCCGGATAGCCGGGAATGGAAAGAACGCCGTCACGGTCGCCGCTCAGGTTGTTCAGACTGACCGTGCAAAGCTTCCGGAGAGGGGAGGTGGAGAAACCATCCTCGCGGGTAAATGGGTAGATGCCGATAAGGAGCACCCCCTTCGCCCTTGCTTTCTGAGCCATTTCTATCTCCGCCTGGGGTGTGGAACCGGCCATCGCCAGGATCACTACATCCTTCGATGTGAGGCTGTCCGGATTGAGTTTCAGCGGATTCATCGCTCCGGGCCCGGAGTAGAATCCTCCGGGAGGAATAGGAAATATCCCCATGACAGAGCCTGCAGTCCCGCTCGCCTCCTGGTAAAACTCCCACCGTGAGCTCCAGGGATAAATCTTGCCGCCGGAGAGCACCCGGTCGGCGATCACGGGTCCGATTTTGTTTACTTCGGCGATAGAGCGTTCGTGGAAAATTTCCAACCGGTTCATGAGGGTGTCGATGTAGGCCTGCGACGCGTTAAAAGATCCGGAAGTATCTTTATTGGCGATGTTGTGGGCTATCTGCGCCATGATAAGCCAGTATTCCACTACGGTTATCGGGCTGGTGGGACAGATTTTCAGATGAGGAGTTAAAGAAGGGGTCACCAGACCATCCTCCTTGGGCGCCCAATCGTATATCATCATGTCCACCTGCGATTCCATGGGGACATTGGGATTGTCGTTGTAGTTCGGAGGGGAATAACGGTTGGTGGACATGGGATATCCGACGCCGAGAAAGTAACAACCTTTTTTTCGCAACTCCTGGTTGGTGGGTCCCGCGATGATGATAAAATCTCCCTGTCCCAGATCCGCCAGCGACGCCCTGTACCGGGGATCGGTAGACTTGTAATCGGGGGCGATGTTGGGATTACCCGGCACATCGTCAGTGCAGGCTCCGGCATACATAATATGGGGGGTGCCGATATGGGAGACAATCTTTCCCCCGGCGAGCTTGCGCTGGGCGGCTATTTTCGCGGCCTGGCCTATCTTGCCCATTTCACGCACCTTTATCATGTGCAGGATGTCATAGGAGCCCCGAAGGTAAAGGTCGGCGAAATTGTCGAGCCGGTTGTACTGAGGTACAAACGATTTCGATTTTGTGTTCTGGGAGACGGCGGACATGATCGAGAGTCCTCCAGCCGCGAACAGGAAAAGCATGAGAGCCAGGGAGCGGTATTTCATGGTTTTCTCCGAATTTGAGAATCGTTTTCTTTACAGAGGGGTAAACGAAACAAGGGAAACATATACGGAAATTTTCACCCTTCTCCTTTCGGTACATAGGTGATATCCGGCAGGCGGTCGCCATCCAGATCACAGACATTGGCAGCCAGTTTGAGATTTCCGTCCCCTTTTCCTTTTTTCAGCTCAAGAACCAGCATATTTTCCCCCTCCAGCAGCTTTATGAACGGAATGGGAGTGGGATTATAGGGTACGGGGTCCCGGTCGAAGTTCACCGGTCTTCCGTTGTAAAAGGCTTTCAGTTCCCCGCCCTCAAGACCGACAAGGAGCTGTCCGCAGAGGTCTTTCCGCGGAGTGAGAATGCGGAGCGCCAGATAGTAGATAGATCCTTCGGAAGCCTTGTCGCTGCCCGGTATGCCGTACATGAGGCATTTCTGGAGGAGAAAGGGGGTGGAGACATTGACGCCTGCATCGATGATTTCATCACCGTCGAGGAGAGTCCATGATGCCCCGGTAAGCGAATCACCCTGTACCGGTTTCAGCTCCGCGGCTTTTTCAAGAGGTTTCGGCAAAGGGCCCGCAATCAGCCATTTTCGGACTCCACGGGCAAAGTAGGTGTTTGCCGCGCGGATGAAGTTACGGCTGAGCGATTTGACCGGCGGGCCGGAAATGGTTATGGAATCAGGATTCCACTCTCCCATCTTCTTACGGTTCATCATACGCAGAAGATCTGAATCGAGGGGATTGAATCCCATAACAAGATGGGTTACCGCCTCCACTGAAACAACATCCCTTCCCGCCACAACCACGTTGTGATTGAGATTGACCCCGTTCTGCCCCAGGTGCTGAGTCTCGGTACCCCAGAAGCTCTCGACCACCGCGTAATCGGGCGCAAGAACGCAGGACAGATCGGCTATTCCCCGGATCAGGCCGAGCTGGCTCCCCTGGTGCACCGGCGCCTTGGAGCGTTTGATGCCGTAGGAGGGGCTGTGCAAACATCCCATGAGGTTCTTCAGACAGAGGGTGACTCCTGCGCTGGAATGGGTTTTCATAACCGGCACGCTGATGAGCACATCGCAGTCAATGACCGATTTGGAGACTGAAAAGCCCTGACGCTTGGACCATTTGTCTTTGGAAGTGCCGTCCTTATTCCCCGGAGTCACATCCTGGTAAGACACGATTCCGGTGTCGTGGGGATCGGTGATTTTCACATATACACCTTGGTCTTCTTCCAGATCGATGATATCGACATTGGTGGTTTTCTGTTTTCCGTTGAGTTCCGCCGCAATTCCTCTGTAGGAGAGGCCGCCGAATTCCTCATAGGTGCAGTTCCATCCATCTACGGTGTATACCTGGCCTTGTCTGCCTTTTTCACCCACTGTCGGCCAGACACCGCCCTCCGCGATGCTGATACGTTTCGGGCCAACCTTCTCCACCAGGTATTCCGCGATCGCTTTCATGACCCGCAGGTCGGTTATCAGCCCATAATGAAGGACGCCTTCCGCGGGGAAATCATTCATGCTCGGGGCGTTGCAGGTTACGATGTTGGGTTTCAAGATCACCCAACTGTCCTTTTTCACAATCTGTCTCAAGTTGCCGGGAGAGGTATCGCGATCCAGGGCAAGCCATACAACATCCCGCACCTGCCCGGTAGTCAGATGCTCCCCGAGCGGGGCGGGATTACGGAGCTGCGGATCGTTGGATCCGCAGATGCTTACCAGGGGCTTTCCCCCTCCTGCGTCGGCAGGGGCTGCTTTGGCGGCGTCAGGACGAACAATCTGCACCAACTGCGTTCCGGCAAGCAGGGAACCTGCAGTTCCCGATCTCCGAAAAAACTCCCTTCTCTTCATGCAGAAACTCCCTATTGCCTGTAAATCCTGTTAATCCTGTCTAATTTTTCGGTTCATCCCCAAAAAAGGTTGGTAAAGAAATTTACTTATAATTCTTTATTTGATCAGGGTCATCTTCATGGTTCGTGCATCGTTTCCGGATTTTACCGTGTAGAAATAGACCCCGGCAGACTGATTCGAAGCGTTCCAGGTCACCGAATGGGCGCCGGCATTCATGGTCGTATTCACCAATGTTTCAATCCGCTGGCCGGAAACGTTGAATATATCGACCGTAACCTTGCCTGCTTTTGCCAGGGTGAAATTGATGGTAGTTGAGGGATTGAACGGATTCGGAGTGTTCTGGTTGACTGTGAAAGCCTGCGGCTCAGCTTCTTCCACACCGATTTGCATACCTATGGTTCCTTTAATGGAGTCATGCGCGATATACATGAAACCGGGAACAATGGCCTGTTTTGGGTTTACATCTTTCGGAATCGAGCCCTGGTTGTCCGTATATATACCGTCGAAAGGAGAACCGTAATCGACATAATTCACATAAAACTTCCGTGAGGCTGTCTCGCCTGCGAAAGCAAGATTAGCGATACCTGTACCGTCCGGTCCCTCGAAACCAAAGGAAACCGCCCCAAGGTCATAGACCGCGCCCGAAACGAATCCGTTGTCGTCCGCATCGAATGAGGTTGTGAAAGGCGGTGTCAGAAAATCATTGCACACCCATTTCATCTTGGAGGTGGGATCGAAATTGTGATCAAAGTAATAATCACCGTTTTGGTTAGCCCAAACAATAAAATCTTTATCATTTTCTACATAAGGATCAACCAGTTGAGTAAGGCAGGATGTATGGCTGCCCATAATTAATTTCCCATTCCGCAAAGAAAAACCGTTCGGGCCGCCGTTCAGTTGGCCGCCTGCTTTGTAATCATCCGGTCGGGCCCACCAGCTTGTCACATCGAACTTTCTCACTAATGAGCCGTCATTCAGATCAAAAGTATAAAATATGGCTGCCGGCAAGTTGTCATTGTAGCCGTAGTAATTGTTGTCAAACCAGTACACATTATTTTCGTCTGCTTCCGGTCCGCCAAAGGGATTATATGCTACTGATATGCCCGCAAACCCGTTGGTCCCCCAGTTGACATCCACGATCGCGCTGCCGTTGGGAACCCATTTCATTTTCCAGACACCTTTGGCTTTTCCAATGCTCCTTGATAATCCGCCTGAAACAAAAACACTTGAGAAATCTTTGGGCGACGGGCAGATAGAACGATCAAAGCTCCAGTTTGTTATAACTCTCACGTTGCAGGTCTCGACATACGATGAATCATATGGATCGCTTCCGATCGACCATTTTGCCTTGTTTCCGTTGAAAGCATGTTGCATGGTCACTAATGGATTGGCCAGGGGAAGACCCTTCGTGTCCAATTCCTGGATATGTATCTGTTTCCCCTCATTGTGCATGATGGAAGTCATATAGCGTGATGCATATACCTTGGGATTCTTGTTGTCATAAGCCCAGAGATAGTAGGTATAATCATCAGCCGGCACAATTGCGCCTAGCTTGCCTCTCCCATTCCACATGATATTGCTCTTGCCAACAGCCAAGTCGGTCAACGGGGAAATATACATGGCTGTGTCAATCTTATTGACATAGTGCCAACCCAGGTAACCGTTCTGGATTTTTCCGATGGATGCTCCCTTGTTTTTTGTGTATACACAGAAGATTACACCAGCATTCATACCGGACACGGTTACTGGAATTTCCAAAATTTTACTGTCAAAATTGTAAGCAACTTTGCTCGGTGCAGAAAGACGAAGCTGTTTGGGACTGAAGTTGGCGGCAAAAACACTGGTAGAAAAAAAAGCGGCAGACAGGGCAACTAAGATCACTTTTTTCATTTTCTTCCCCCTCTTGAAGATAATACATGAAAGTAACTACACTCCCCCAAAGATTAACCACAAGTCGTCTACAATAGATCGCCTCCTTTATCATTCTGATTAATAATTATACTGTATTTTTGCATATATATGATTTATTAAAAAAAATGTCAAGATAAAAATAAAAAATTATGAAAAAATAAAAATTTTCGCTCGAAAGAGCTTTTTTCAAAAGTCTGAAAATCATCAGAAGATAGGATAGATATTATTCAAGGAGTTGAATAGAAGGAGCATATAGAAATAGCTAACCTCCATAAAAAAGAGTATATTGGATGAAGTGATCAAACATATGAGCCGCCCAAAACTTTTCATGAACCGTGTCTTGCAGAACATGTTTTCAGCACTTATTTTTAGAGAGTCGACAGGAGTTATAAATTTTAATGACCCATATGGATTTTCGGACGGAACGCATTTTCAAAGGCCCAGGATTCGCAGAAACCCTCTTTTTGGGCGCCTGCGGCGGTACGCGTATCATCCGGAAAGCCTCCAACCCGGACGCTTTCCCATTCAGCAGGACAGCGCTGGCAAGAGAGATCCGCCTCCTTCTCTCTCTACCGGAAGAACTCAGACGGTGTTTCCCGCCGGTTCTTCACACTAACCTGGGTGACCAGCCGGAGGATTCACCGGAGCTGCCCGCCTGCATCTTCTATGACATGCCTTACTATTCACCCGAAGACGGCTGGGTAACCCTGTCAAAACACATACTGGAAGGCGGCATGAATGCAGGTGAAGCAAGGCGCGTCCTGGGAGAAATTGTGGATACCGCCTTCCGGTATTTCCGGCTGGATGAGCGGGCGCCGGCAGCCGATTATGCAGAGAAGACCATGCTCACTGCCATGCGCGAGAGCATTGCCTGGGCGGAGAGCGAGAAAGACTTTTTTCCCCTTTTAACCGTGGAAAACCTTGTGATCAACGGAAGGCCCGCGCCCTGCATCATGGAACTGTCGGAGCTTTTTCAAAACACTACCCGCTTGCGAGCCATTCTCACCCCTTACCGCGAACGCTTCCTCCATGGCGATTTTTTCCCGGAAAATATTCTTTTCAACCACCTTACCGGACGGTGGATTCTTCTGGACCCGGTGAGCGTCCGCGGAGTGCACCGCGGGGATTTCATCCTCGACCTCAATAAAATGGGTGACTGGCTTTCCGGGGAGCTGCCTGCCCTTCGCATGGGTCAGTTTAGCGTTAACCTCCGGGGAAACCGGGCTTCACTGATCATTCATTCCCATTCCGGCGATCTGGAAAATCTTCATCGTCTTCAACTCTCAGACTGGTACTATGAGCGTATGGCCGATTCTGCCTATGCTCCTCTTTTCGCAGAAGAACGGGGGTGGGAGAGGCGCTGGATATTCATCAAGGCATTTTATTCGTTCTGCATGGTTCCCCTGGCGGACAAAACCCAGGCTGTCGCACGATACCTCCTGGCGCTAAAGAGCATGGCGGAATTTATTGAAAAGACGGATGGTAGATGAAAATCTGAAATCTGAAGGATGAATATCCGGCAAAAAGTATTTTAAAAGCTCTCTGAATTGACGAAAACCTCACCCGGCCTTCGGCCACCCTCTCCTATCCAGGAGAGGGTAAAAACATAGCTAGCAATGAGTTACCCCCTCTCCTGACTGGGAGAGGGGGACAGGGGGTGAGGTTTATAAACATCAGAAAATAATGTAAAACTGACCCTGTGCATGGAACAAATAAAATTTCACTTTTCAAAAGGCTTATAAACGATGAATGAATCAAAACTTGTTGCGATGAACGATTATTTTCAAACCGCCACCCGCGCCGCCCGTGAGAGCGGAAGGATTATCAAAGATCAATTCGGGAAACTGAAAGAAATCACGTTCAAAGGCCGTATCAATCCGGTGACCGATGTGGATTTGAAATCGGAGAAAGCCATTATCGATATCATCAGAAGCCGTTTCCCCGATCACGATATCATCACGGAGGAATCCCAGCTTGCGCTCAGCGGCTCACCCTATCGCTGGATTATCGATCCCCTGGACGGTACGGTGAACTATTCCCATGATTATCCGGTGGTGGCAGTCTCTGTAGCGCTGGAAATCCAGGGAACAGTCGAGATCGGTATCGTGTACAATCCGATCCGTGAGGAATATTTCCATGCGGTGAAGGGGCAGGGGGCATACATGAATGATGAGCCGATTCATGTATCGAAGATCGATACGCTGGAAAAGAGTCTGCTGGCGACCGGATTCCCCTATGAAATCAGGGAGCGGCCCGATAATAATCTGGCCCAGTTCAACCGCCTGATTATGAAAACCGAAGGAATACGCCGTGACGGCTCCGCAGCGCTGAACCTTGCCTATACCGCTATGGGGAGGTGCGACGGCTACTGGGAGATAATTATTTCACCCTGGGATATTGCCGCCGGGACTCTCCTTGTGACTGAGGCAGGCGGGAAAGTGACCGATCTCGAAGAACGGCCCCTCTCGATCTACAAAAATCAGGTGGTTTCATCCAACGGCCATATACATAGTGAACTCGTGGAAGAACTGCAAAAAGCAAGGACTATTCCTGTGAGTTCAGATAAGCCTCTATAGCTTTTTCAGCGGGCAGGAATATGAACTTGTGATTTTTGTTTGCGAGAAGTATCGGAATAAGCTCCTCGAAGATTTTTTCCGCCGGGCGGTTGTCGGTAAAATTGGCCTGATGAGCGCCAATCAATGTGATATCATTAATCAATAATTCATAATAAAGCCATCTTGCAAGACTGAGGATTTTAGCCCGCGAGACATCTTCCGCGCTGTGTTTACTCGAACCGATTCCCAGGAGAGTTCTCGGAAAAACCCTGACACCCTCGTATTCGTACATCGATTTGATGTTGCTGTTTGCGGTATAAAGTATCCCGAATTTGTTGAAGGATTCATACAGCGGTTCGTAGGGCGGCCATGTCCCCTCGTTTTTTGGCGTTATCATGTAAGTTTTCGACACATGCGGAGAAATACCTTTTGAATTTTCAAAATGAGCGCTTTCGGCCATGAGATTTTCGATTTTCTCCTTGGAGAGGGAGTTTCCCTTCACATGCTCGTGACGGGGCAGATGGACGAACCAAACGAAATCGCCCGCATGTTCTATCAATGCGAGGTCTCCCGGATTGGTCATGTCGAAGTATCCATCGTTAAAGCCCAATGAAAATTTGAAGTCGCTCCCGAACGAGTTTCCGATTTTATTCGTAAGCTCCAAAAGCCGCATCACATCCCCGGCATTCATTTTCACATCCACAGGAGAATGCGGGGACATGAAAACATCATCGATATCGATTGCCACATAATGAATCTTTACAAATGAGCCGCCGCCCGATGAAAAAATATCGAGACAACCGCCGTTCAGGATGGTTATAAGAAAAAGTGTTACAATGATTGAATGGCGACTGTTCATTTCGATTGCCGGTTAAGATATTCGTAATGTGCTGCTATTGCTTCGGCGATTAAATATTGACAACAGAGTGATGTAAAAGAAGTCTTTTATCCCCCCTTAGTCCCCCCTTATCGAAGGGGGGTAAAAGATAAAAGGATACCCGTTTATTAAACAAGTTCAATTAACACTATTTAATCACCGGAGCAATAACACCGAACGGGAATAGTGAAATTATAAAAAACAATAAACCGATTATTTGCCCGATATGCGGTGAACCCGATTCTTCTAATGTGGTTAGTCAAAACACAATATTCGGACAATCTTATGATATCTATTTCTGTACTACA
>JAUYCD010000005.1 GCA_030692375.1 Candidatus Latescibacter sp.
AGCATGACACCGAACACGGCGATTGCGCACAGGGCAGCCAGCGAGAGCGCGGTCAAACGCCTGTGGGGAATATAACTCCCGCTCATAATTCTCCTTATCCTTTCTCCGAGGCTGCTCCCGTTTTCCGTAAAGCTCACTTCCGCGAATGTCAGCTTACGTTCCTGGAGAAATTCCTCGCCGATTCGAATCATGCTGAGAGAGTACCGCTCCCGTTCCGTGTGGAGACGAGCGACCGAACTATCATCGCAGATTTCCTCGCGCGCTTTGCGGATACGGCTGTTTGCGAGCCAGATAACGGGATGGAAAAAGTAAATTCCGTTTAAGATGATCTGGAACCAGTTTACCAGGAGGTCGCGGTTCCTGATGTGGATCATTTCATGGAGGAGAACCGGCTCGATGTCCTGCACCGTCCAGGCTGAGACTATTTCGTGTGGGAGAATGATACGAGGCTGTATGACTCCGATGACTGCGGGCGCATGGAAAGATTCGTCGCGGCTGGCAAAGAGGCCGATCTTTTTCCTGATTCCCAGATCGGATGCATATTTATTAAGGAGATCGCAGAGGTCGGATCGGGTCACCGGTTCGGTTATGGAGAAAAGCCGCCTCGTTTTTATGAAGCGCGTCGCCAGGTAGAGCACAAAGGAAACGAATCCGATGAGCCACAGCAACCCGGCGATCGGGAATGGATCGAATGGAGCAGCGGCCTGATTCGGGATGTTCAGGGAAGGCTGAACAGCGCCGGTATCGACAGGTGAAAAATCGAGCGGGATGTGAAGGTTAACAAAGTCCCCGGCTGGAGCTGGCAGAGGGATATCGAATGGCACGGCGAGACGGATAATCACCAGCAGCCAGAGTAAGTAACGGAAGCTCGGCGGGGCATTCCGAATAAAGCGTTCCGCGATGAGGGCGATCGCCGCGAGAATGCAGACCTGCCAGCTCACCGCCCAGAGGGTATGCCCTACAGCGGCGAACATTGCATCAAACGGTATCATGGCGTTCCTCTTCTTTCTCCTCGATCAGTTTCCTGAGCTCCTCGATCTCTTCTCGGCTCAGCTTTTCCTTTTTGGCGAAGTGTACGAAGAGCGGAGTCAGGGTATTATCGAGTACGGTTCCCACGAAAGATTCGATCTCGCGGGCAAGCACTGCGGAGCGTGGGACAGCGGTTGCAAAGAGCCAGATGGGGCCGAATTTTTCGCGGCGGAGATACCCTTTTTCCGCCAGGCGGTCAAGCATGGTTTTCACTGTCTGATAGCTCCGCTGCTTCTCACGGAGCGTTTCTTCATAGACGACACGTGCGCTGGCCTGCCCCTTTTTCCAGCAGATATTCATGATATTCCATTCGGTTTTGGAGAGTGCGGGAAGTTTTTTCTGCATGGTATGTCCTCCTGGTTATTCAGTTGTCTGTAATAATATTAATACATTTGTAGTGTTTGTCAAGAGAAATTTTTCGCATAGTGCGAAAAAAAAGTCTGAACCACTGATGCGCATGATAATTGTGATAAAAGATGATGAAAATGTCTGAACCTTGATTCTTGGGATTTAAGGATTACCTTGATGAACGACATTTAAAAATCAGGCTAATCCTGTAATCATGAAAATCGTGGTTCAGACAATCTTCTGCTTTGGGCTTTAGACTTTGGGCATTGGGCTGTTTTCAATACCCTCTCTTAATCCCGATGGCATGCACCCTCCCGAATTCACGGTACGGCGTTCCCTCGAATGCGCCGTTGGGATAGATGGTGGGGAGGTTGCCGGTACGCTCGATGATCCGTTCCGCCGCCCGCATGCTCACTGCGTAGAAGAGCTGGTTCTGGAGCACCCCCGAGGTGGGGCAGATTTTCTTCTCCACTTCAGGCACCGCAAAGAGACCGTAGGTATCGCACATGAATCCAAGGTGCATGTCGGTCCCGAAGGGAACGGTTTTCCCCTTCGGCAGGACGCCGTCGCGTGTGGCCGGGCCGATGGAAGCGGTTTTTATCCCGATCTTTTTGCAGGTGTCGAGGAATGCCAGATCGGATTCGTCATCGGGTTTGCAGATGCCTATGATGACAAAATCTTTGGATGTTCCTTTGAAATTCTTCGCCAGCCCAGATTCCGGGCCGCTCTGGAATACAGAGGTAAAGATGCAGAGTCCGCCCATGCGGGTGTTGGATTCGATCGCCAAGCCTTCCCAGTACTTGCTGTAAACATACACCTTGTTTCCGGAGAGAATGGTATCCACCGCGGTTTCCGCTATCTTGCCTGCGGTGCCGAACTCGCTTTCGATCTGGGTGAGCTGGTGCATGGCCTCTTTGAAGTAATCCTCAGCGAGCGGTTTATTCAAACTTACATATTTCGCTTTCTCGGTGAGCTTCGGCTCATCCCCCTTGACCTTTACCGGGATGCCCTCTGCGGCAAGGATTCGCACCGCGTCGGCTATCATCATCCAGTAGGTGACCATTCCCACCACCCCGGACACCGCGCCCATCGGATAGTGCGCGCCGGGCAGCCACATGATAGGGCCGTAAGTGGTGCTGTAGGTTTCTATCCAGAGGTCTGACCAGGGACGGATTTTGTACTCCCGGTGCTGCTCGGAGAGCAAGTAGGCATCGGGTGTGTCGCCGCACCAGGGAACCGGGCTGCCGACCAGGTACACTCCCTTTTTACGGGGATCCTCGATCTTGCGGGCGATGATCCCCCCGAGGAGGAGGTCGCCTTTTTTTGCCTGGTCTTCCGGGTAGCCGCTGATGAATAGCTCAGGGTCGCCGGGACGGTCGGGGTACATGTCTTCGATAAGGCTGTGGCCCACATCCCAGGTGGTGTAACACTTCCCGCCGTCTTTCACGGTTCTGGCGATGTGGTAGGAGGCTTCAAGCAGGTTGTCCGATTCGGTGGCCTGGATTTTTTCAAGAATCTTCCGGACTTTGCCGAGATACCGGAGCGACAGGGGCGGTGAATTTTTCTCAAGGGAAAGGGACGGTTTCGGCAGTACGGCCAGTCCGGCAGCGGCGGCGGGGATGAGGCGGATGGCATCGCGACGGTTCATTGAAAGATACCTCCTTGCTGAAATGCTTTATATCTATGGGTCAGGAATTCATTAATCCTGAATATATGCGCCTGATGAGAAAATTCATGTCGATGTGTCAAAGAAACTGGTTCAGGACAGCCCGGCATATGACCATTCCCCGCCTGTCACCAGGAAATATGAAGATACGTATTATGATTACTTCAACCGTCCTAAATACTGGCAATAAAAAACAGCCGTAGGGAATACAGATTTGATTTTTTAATTTCAGACTCTGTATTCTCTATGGCTGTATTTTTTCAAATCGCCGATTCAGTTGAAATAATCTTTAGAATCGCATCAGAAGAACATTTTGGGATTTTCTTTATGTCCGCGCCAGGCTACAGCGTAATGCAGATGCACCCCGCTGGTCCGTCCTGTTGCGCCCATTTTCCCGATTTCCTGGTTTCTCTCCACCTTCTGATCCTCCTTCACCATGATGGCGTCAAGATGGCCGTAGGTGGTTTCATAATCGTATTTGTGCTGGATAATCACACACTGACCCAAAGCTCCTTTCCAGCCGACAAAGATTACCTTTCCCTGGGCTGCAGCGACCACGGCATCTCCACGGCGTCCGGCGATATCAACTGCATCATGAAACTGATGGAACCCGGTGATGGGATTTATACGGTTACCGAACGTCGAGTTGATTGTAACATAAGGACTGCGGGTCGGCCATATGGAAGGTGTATTATCCATTCGGTCTTTCTTTTCACGGACTTTCCCCTGAATTTCGTCCAGGCTCACCCCCTCCGCATCGGTCTGGTGGACGAGGGCAGTCACGCCATAGGAAATCTGTTTCATACGGTTAAGAAGATCCGGACTCATCTCCGGATAACTGGTTTCATCGAATATTTTGTACCCGCCGACACCGGCCTTGTACATCTCCGGGTCGAGAACATCCATGGAAACGTACAGTCGGAAGGCGTTGTCATTTTTCTGGATTTCGTTGAGTTTCCCGGAAAGGGAAGTGAGAAGATTTTCGGATTTGTGAATTTTGGAGAGTAGTATCTGTCTGTTTTCAACCGCTGTTCGATAATTTTTTTCCTGCCTGAGTTTCATGTGGTATCCAACGATGAAAAAGAGGCAGACAAAAAAGGCAAGAATAAGAATTCCGAATAGTATTACCAAGAATTGCGAATTAAAGCTGCTGTATCTTACGCCATTTCCACTGTCCGGTACAACTATTAGGGAAAAAAAACGGTTATCCATGATGTATTATTCCCACAATATGGCATCTGATGGTTTGGGGATTTTTACAAATATGTGTAAAAACTTATAGTTAGGAACAAACCAATCACGAAGTAAGTATAGTATACCTTTTAAAAATTATATGTCAAGGGAAAAAAATACCCGAATTTAATTTTTTTCCGAAAGCTATACATGACGACTTATTTTATTGCGTTTCTTTTCAAAATAGATGCCGAAACGGTTGCTAAAAGATGCGCTGCGCTTTCATCGTTCCCGCGAAGCGGCAACAAGTTCGGCATGACACGTATCATCCTGAACTCGTTTCAGGATCTAAATACTCAAAACATACGCAATTATTTATGTCGTCATGTATAATATCAAAAATCAGATTTAAAACCTTTTTCAAAAGGGAAGATCATCCTCTTCCTGGGGGAAATTCTCCGGGGGAACCGGTGAGCCGCTCCGTCCGGCCTGGGGCTTTTTTGAAGGTGAGCTGTCATCCGGTCCTGCGCCCTGACCCTGACCTTTCGCGTCGAGAAGAATCAGGTTGTTTCCGACAATGTCGGTAGCATAATGCTTCTGGCCGCTCTGGTCTTCCCATGACCTGGTTTCGAGCTTTCCCTCTATGTATACCTTGCTACCCTTTTTGAGGTAATCCTTGCTGACTTCAGCCTGACGGCCGTACATCACCACCCGGTGCCATTCGGTCCGCTCTTCCCACTCCCCGTCCTTGTTCTTGCGGTTGTCCGAGGTGGCGATCCGCAAGTTGGCCACCGCGGTGCCGTTGGGTGTGTACTTGATTTCAGGATCGGCGCCCAGATTTCCGATCAACATGACCTTATTTAACGCGCGAGCCATCGTTTCCTCCTTCAAGCCCTCTACAGAAGCATGGTGGCAGTCTTAATGGGATGTATACCCAAAGAATATAACATTATTGACGAAGTGTCAATAGAAAAACCTTATCCCGGACATCCCCCATTTTTTATTCGGCGATAGACATGCCATATCACTTATCTTCTCTTTAGATAAAATCCCCCCGCCGCATAAAGCGGCGACCCCCTTATAAAGGGGGTAAGATACTGCCTGCCAATATGTTTCCCCCCTTAAAAAGGGGGGATGTCCAAAGGACAGGGGGGATCAGTCCTTCAAGAAGGCATGCAATTATCCGATAATACTTTCACATAAAATTATTCTTATAACGATAAG
>JAUYCD010000006.1 GCA_030692375.1 Candidatus Latescibacter sp.
AGGGCGGCCAAACGGATGTCCGAGACCGCCGGCATGGAGGCGAAAACGATCCACCGCCTCCTTGAATTCAATCCGCACAAGGGGAAATTCTCCCGTAACGAAGGATCGCCCCTCGGAGCTCATGCGATCATTGTTGACGAAACATCCATGATAGATACCGCGCTAATGACCGAGCTACTCCGCGCCATAAGCTCGTACACTACCCTTATCCTCGTGGGTGATGCCGATCAGCTTCCTTCCATCGGCCCCGGCAGCGTTCTAAGGGATATTATTGCCTCCCATAGGATTCCCAATATTCGCCTGACTGAAATTTTTCGCCAGGCCGCATCGAGCAAAATCGTCCAGAACGCCCATCTCATCAATACCGGCAGGCTTCCGAACACCGACAACGAGCGCACGGGGAATTTTTTCTTTATCCGGAAGAAAACCCCGGAAGAAATCACCGCCGCCGTCGTGGATATGGTTGCCCGAAGGCTGCCGTACTCGTACGGTTACGATCCGGTGAATGACATCCAGGTGCTCTCCCCCATGCACAAAGGAGAAACCGGCGTTCTGAACCTGAACGGCCTCCTTCAGGAGCGGTTGAATCCATTTAATCCCGCCTGCCCGGAACTGCGGATGGGAGGCTGGGTGTTCCGTCAGGGCGATAAGGTCATGCAGACCCGCAACAACTACGACAAGATGGTCTTCAACGGGGATATCGGAAGAATCGAGAGTATTAATACAACACGCTCGGTGGTGCAGGTACGGTTCGAGGAAGTGGTCGATTACACCCTCTCGGAATTGGACGACCTGGTTCCGGCATACGCCATCAGCGTGCATAAAAGCCAGGGGAGCGAGTTCCGCTGCGTGGTTATGCCGGTTTCCACCCAGCATTTTATCATGCTGAAACGGAACCTCCTCTACACCGCGGTAACTCGTGCGCGGGAACTGGCGGTGCTTGTGGGGGATATGAAAGCATTGGCCATTGCGGTAAATAACGACCAGGCAGGGGAGCGATTCACCACCCTTGAAGAGCGGCTCTGTGAAGAGATAAAGATAAAATCATAAAGCATCTCACTCTAAAAAATACTGTCTGAACCACTGATGCGTATGATGAAAATGATAAAGCAAAGACCGTCTGAACCATGATTTTCTTGATTACTTGATTTGCTTGATTTTTTTAAGTTGATTCATCAAGGTAATCCCTTAATCCTATGAATCAAGATTCAGACATTCTTGCTGTATTTATCATTTCATCATCATTTATCACATTAATCATGCGCATCAGTGGTTCAGACAATCTTTTTTAAGGCAGGAGAATGAACCCCACTCGTATATTTCGTAACCACATCGTGTGTTTCTTGACCGGAATATCCTTTTTTTTCGCGGTCTTCATACCCCTATCTGTAAAGGCTGATGATAGCGGTGCATACCATCTTGATCTCATAAAAGACGCAGCACTCACCGCTGCCGGGCTTTCATTCACCCTGACCGGAAATCACCTGGTTTCCCGTGTACATGCTCCCGATCCCACCGCCCTTGACCGGGATGATGTGCCGGGAATCGACCATATCGCCCTCGACCGCCGCTCCTCCCGGGCCAACAGTCTCAGTAATACCATGCTTGATGTCAGCAGCATCCTTCCCTTTCTCTCCGCCGCCAGTGTGCTTTCAAGGGGCGATCAGGCATCGTACCGTCAGGCATTCGCCGACCTGGCCATGTACGCCGAGACAGGACTCATCACCGCAGGTCTCACCCAAATCGCCAAGGGAGGATTTCATCGGTCGCGGCCTTATGCGTATGATCCTTCGGTTCCCCTGGCCAGCAGGGAGGCCCGCGATGCCGCGCTCTCATTTTTTTCCGGCCATGCTTCCGCTGCGTTCAACGGGGCGGTGTTCGCCTGCGCCGTGTACCAGAGGCAGCATCCCCGATCGAAGCTCATCATCCCTTTCTGGATTCTCGGTTTGTCCGCTGCAACTACCACCGCCGTGATGCGAGTGGAAGCGGGCGCGCATTTTCCAACCGATGTGCTGGCCGGGGCCGCAGTCGGTTCGCTCACCGGCTGGCTCGTACCCCGCCTGCACGAGAAAACACCAAAACGGTTCGAGGTGATCACCCCTCTCGGCGGGGTTTCAGGATACGGAATTCGATACAGCTTTTAACGTGAATTCTCCTTTGAACATTGACTCTCATATTTTCCATGGTTATATTTAGAACTGATTTGGACACGATGACATGAATACACGCTCATCGAGATGTATATAGACCCTGAAACAAGTTCAGGGTGACACGTGTCATGCCGAACTCGATTCGGCATCTATTGACAATTCAGGACTACAGGTTACCGATGTCATGCCGAACTCGTTTCAGGATCTATCATGTACAAAACAGGAAACAATGAATACCCGCCCGGATAAGGATCATTACTATCTGAATATAGCCCGTGAGGTCGCTCGACGCTCGACCTGTCTCCGCAGGTGGTTTGGCGCGATTATCGTCAAGAACGATCAGATCATTTCGACCGGATATACCGGGGCGGCGCGCGGAGCGGTGAACTGCATCGATATCGGAGTGTGCCCCCGGCAGTCGGCAGGAATCCCCCGTGGAGAACGGTATGAACTCTGCCGGAGCGTTCACGCGGAAATGAACGCCATCATCCATGCTGCACGGGTTGACATGATAGATTCCACTCTCTACCTCGTCGGTATGGAAGCGGAAAATGGAGAGGTGGTGGAAAATGCCAGACCATGCAAGATCTGCACCCGGCTTATCATAAACGCCGGTATCAAAACCGTTAAAGTGTTTGACCGGAATGATCTTGTTCACACTTATGATGTGGCTGATTTTATCAGCGGCGAGGAACTGGATCTCGGAAAGTCCCAGGGATATTGAATGTCTGAAGTCTGAACCATGATTTATAGGATTAGAGGATTACCATGATAAATTATTGCTCCGGTGGTTAAATAGTTACATTATCATATGTCATGCCGAACTTGTTTCGGCATCTGTTTACGACACTGCATTCGTATATTTTATCACCGGAGCATTAATCAAAAAAATCAGGCTAATCCTTGAATCAAGTGAATCCTGGTTCAGACAATCTTTCTCTTTGGGCTTTGGGCGGTATTTAATCTTTTCATCATCTTTTATCATAAGCATCATTCGAATCAGTGGTTCAGACAATTTTTTTAAGGATTTCTCATGCGTATTCTCTTCGATAAAGATGAAGTTCGGCGGATTTGTGAGGAGAAACGATGCGCCGGGTTTCGGATCGGTTTCGTACCAACGATGGGAGCGCTCCATGAGGGTCATTTGAGCCTGGTGCGGAGGGCGGCCGCGCAGAGCGGATTTGTGGTGGTGAGCATATTTGTGAACCCAACCCAGTTCGGTCCCGGTGAGGATATGAACAAGTATCCCCGCGACCTCGAAAGGGATTCGCGGCTTCTCGAAACCGTTGGAGCAGACATTGTCTATGCTCCAGATAAAGCTTCCGAGTACCCGTCCGGATTTGCAACATTCGTAACTGTGGAGCGTTTGACCGAGGGACTTTGCGGTCTGTCGCGCCACAGCCATTTCCGGGGAGTGGCCACAATAGTGGCCAAGTTGTTCAATACGGTCAGACCCCATGTTGCGGTATTCGGGCAAAAGGATGCACAGCAGGCGGCGGTGATTAAACGGATGATCAGAGACCTTGACCTGGACATCGTCATCGATATCGGGCCGATCGTTCGTGAGCCGGACGGTCTGGCCATGAGCTCCCGTAACCGGTATCTCGACAGCGAAGAACGACGTGAAGCAGTGATTCTTTCACGCGCTCTCCGGGAAGCTGAAAATATAGTTTCTTCGGGGGTAACAGATGCGAATAAAATCAAAGCCGGAGTGCAGGAAATGATCAATACCATGCCCTTGGCGTGTATCGAATATGTCGAAATCGTGGACAGGGAGGAATTGTTCAACGTTTCGGATGTATCCGGGGGAGCGCTTCTGGCGCTTGCAGTCCGTTTCGGCGGCACCCGGCTGATTGATAACACCGTTCTTCTCCCTGGGAAAGGATGAATACCATGCAGGTTGAAACTACTTTCAGCGAAGCAATCGTAAAAAAATATCCCGAACAGACAGCGATTGTACTTGCCCGTGAAAACACGGGAAAGGTAAATCCCATAACACTCGGCTGGGTAATGCTCACTTCCCATAATCCTCCCATGATGGCGTTTTCGGTGGGGGTAACCAGGTATTCGCTGGATGTGATCCGGCAGGCCCAGGAGTTTGTCATCGCTTTTCCTACCGAGCTGCAAAGCCGGGAGACCCTGCTTTTCGGGACCCGCTCCGGCCGTGACATCGATAAACTGAAAATGAGCGGTATCAAAACTGCGCCCGCACGAAAGGTGAACAGCCTTCTTTTGGAAGAAGCGGCGGCAAATTTCGAATGCAGTCTTATAGGGGAATTCCCAACCGGCGATCATGTGATCTTTGTCGGGGAAGTGATTGTATCCCATATCAATCCGGATGCTCCCGGGCGTCTGTATACTGTCGGTACGGGCTACAAGATGGCCGGGGTAAGCATAAAAATATCTTAATAAGTCTTCAGGTAAGTATTTCATGAAAACACTACGAGGTGATTGCGCAATTAGATCCTGAAACTAGTTCAGGATGACACGTGTCATGCCGAACTTGTTTCGGCATCTATACGATCAAAAACATTATCAAGTAGCATACGCTGATAAATAAATAAGGATTCCCAATGCAGAGAATCATGCTGAAATCGAAAATACACAATGCTGTAGTAACGGAGGCAAACCTGTCCTATATGGGAAGCATCACTATCGACGGGACAATCATGGATGCCGCCGATATCCTTGAAAATGAACAGGTTCAGGTGGTGAATCTCAATAACGGGGTGCGGTTCGAAACCTACGTTATCCGTGGAAAAGAGGGGGCTGGAATAATATGCCTCAACGGACCGGCTGCCCGCCTGGGAGTGGCAGGCGACCGGCTTCACATTCTGAGTTACCAGATTTTGGATGGAGAGGAAGCGAAACAGCACAAACCGGTCATCATTTTTTTGGATCAGAACAATGCCATCATCCGGGAAAAAAAAGTCTGATGAAAAAAAGTTGAAACTCTCGATGATTTGGCGGATTAAATTGATAGAAAAACATGATTTGCTCTTGACATCGTCAGAATCATAGTATTTATTGTATGTGAGGGGTTGCAGTTCGATACACCGTGAGAAAAAAGGTGAGGATTATACCGATGCAATCAATTTTCTTGAAAAGGACAGCATGCCTGTCGCTGGCGCTCATGACCGGATGGGCGGTCTTCTTGTACTCCCAGGCGCCGGGCGATGGCGCCAATGGTATGAAAAACATTCTCAGTGTTCCGGTAAATGGCGACAACACCGGAAAAAGCGTTCTCAGCATTCAGAAA
Source organism: Candidatus Latescibacter sp. (assembly GCA_030692375.1). Classification (NCBI taxonomy): domain Bacteria; kingdom Pseudomonadati; phylum Candidatus Latescibacterota; class Candidatus Latescibacteria (ex Chuvochina et al. 2023); order Candidatus Latescibacterales; family Candidatus Latescibacteraceae; genus Candidatus Latescibacter; species Candidatus Latescibacter sp. The sequence continues at coordinate 5,410 of JAUYCD010000006.1, forward strand.
CCCGGGATCAACTTCAAAAAGATGAGTCTGCTCGATCCAGAGCGCTTCACCATGAAACAGCAGTACATCATGAATTTTTCCTCCACGGGCGGGAACGGAGGAGTCATGGGGATGTACCTGAACACCATGGAATACAGGTTCAACGCCCCCCTTACGATGCGTCTCCAGGTAGCTTATCAGACTCAGACCGGCATAGTGTTCGGCAACAGGGACGGTTACAACGGCCTCAACAATATGAATCAGGGGAGAATGTTCGTACCGGCTTTCGACATTATTTATAAGCCTTTCAAGAATACAACATTCGGATTTTCGTACCGTGATATGAGCGGCATGGGCAATCCGAACAATCCCTATAGTCCATATTCCAGCTACGGCTACGGCTACGGTCGCTCCGGGTTTGGGTATGATATGTTTGGGTATTCACCTTATATGAGGTAACGGGCTATACGTGCATGCACGTGACGGTTTTTTTTACTCACCATAGAATCATAGCAGCGGGGATTCATAGGAAGAATATGTCTCCCCCTTTTTTTTCTTCTTCAACGATTTCGGGCTGACATGACGAAAAGCTTCATCATCATTGCGAATGTGTCGCTGATTATCATCGCGGTATCCCTTGCTTCGATTTTCTATCCCGGATTATTTACGGTGATCGGTTCCCCGGGAGATCACCCCGGGAAAACGTCTGCGGGAAAAAACGCAGGGGTTGAGCATGCTCAACCCCTGCCCGATCCGACATTAAGCGTGCGGGTTTCGGTGTTGAACGGGTGCGGCAGGCCGGGGCTGGCGACCATTTTCACCCAGAAGCTGCGAAAAGAAGGATTTGACGTGGTAAACGGAGTGGGAGGGAATGCAGATTCATTTGAATTCGATGTGTCGGTAGTTGTCGACCGTCACGGGGACAGAAAAAAAGCGGAAGCGGTCGCCCGGGTGCTGGGCATCGGGGAAATTCTTGACCAGCGTACGGAAAATCCTTATATGATGGAAGATGTTGTAGTAGTCATAGGCCGTGACTGGGACAGGCTCTTGTTTCCCAGGGAGGGAAAAACAGATTGATTGAAACCGGAGTTAATGTCGAACGGATCATTCACCATATCATGGAAAAAAAAGGCGCCGAGATCGTAGTCCTCGATTTAAGGAAAATTACCAGTATCGCCGATTATTTTATCGTTGCCCAGGGAAACTCGAATGTCCAGGTCAAAGCAATTGCTGACGAAGTGAAAGAAAAAATGGCCAAAGAAGATGGTCTGCATCCCTGGCATGTGGAAGGCATGGAAGGACAAAGGTGGATTCTCCTCGATTATGTGGATATTGTTGTGCATATTTTCGACCCGAAGACCCGGAATTACTATGATATCGAGAAACTCTACGAAGACGCCGAAAGCTGGCGGGTAAAGACAGATTATTAAAACCAAAAAATATCCAGGAGCCAGAATCCAGAATAAAAGATAAGGAACCTGCTATGAGCATTGTGGTTATCGGATCCATTGCTTTCGATGATGTGGAAACCGGGGCTGGATCGGTGCAAAATGCGCTGGGCGGCTCGGCGCTCTATTTTTCCGCGGCGGCCTCGCTGTTTAGCCCGGTGCATTTGGTAGGAGTGGTCGGAGAGGATTTTCCCTGCGAAGAGCTGGCATTCATGCGGGCGCGAGGGGTGAACACCGAGGGGATGAAGGTGGTGAAAGGCGGCTCGACCTTCCGGTGGTCCGGGGTGTATGAGACCGACATGAACAAACGCCGCACCACCGGTCTGGCGCTGAATGTTTTCAATGATTTTGATCCCGTGCTCGATACGGAATGCCGTCAGGCGAAGTATGTCTTCCTTGCAAACATCGACCCGGTGCTCCAGGAGCGGGTGCTCGATCAGATGGAATGCCCGGAATTCATCGCCCTCGATACCATGGAATGCTACATTGCCGAGAAACCGCAGGAGCTGCGCAGGGTGCTCAAGAGAATCAACCTCCTGTTCATCAACGATTCCGAGGCACAGTTCCTTACCGGCAACCCGAATGTGGTGGCCGCCGCTCATGCCCTCCTCGATCTGGGTCCGGAATTTGTAATTGTGAAAAAAGGCGAGCACGGCTCCATTCTGGCCTCCCGTGAAATGTTTTTTACAGTTCCGGCATACCCTGTGCGCCGTGTCGTCGACCCGACCGGCGCCGGAGACTCCTATGCCGGAGGAACCATGGGTTATCTGGCCAGAACGGGCATCCATGATGCCTCTGCACTTCGTACGGCGGTGGTGTACGGCGGGATTGTCGCATCCTTCCTAGTGGAAGGATTCAGTTTGACCGCCCTGAAAGACCTGACGCTGGATGCAGTCGAGGAGCGTATGGCGAATTTCCGCTCAATGACCGCTTTTTGAGGGCATCATACATGCCGGTTGTAACATTGAAATGGCGGGATGATGGTCTGGACATCATCGACCAGCGCCTTTTGCCTTTACTGGAAAAAAGGGTGATACTCACTTCTGTAGCGCAGGTGTGCGAAGCCATAGAAACCCTGGCTGTGCGGGGAGCGCCGGCCATCGGAGTCGCCGCAGCCTATGGAGTTGTGATCTCCGCTCGTGAAAAACCCCAGGAGGCGCATGTCCGTTCCGCCATAAGGCGGCTCCGTGAGACACGGCCGACCGCGGTGAATCTCTTCATCGCTCTGGACTGTATGGAAAGCAGTGTGGAAGAAGCCTTTGCCTCGGGTGATCCGGTAAAGGTTCTCCTGGCAAGGGCGCACGCACTGTTTGATGAGGATCAGCGAATCTGCCGTGAGCTCTCCCGTCATGGAGCGGAACTCCTATCCGACGGCGATACGGTGCTCACCCACTGCAATGCGGGAGGGCTGGCTACCACCGGTTACGGCACCGCGCTCGGAGTGATCTATGCGGCGGCGGAGCAGGGGAAGCGGATACGCGTGTTCGCCGATGAGACCCGTCCTCTCCTGCAGGGTGCGCGGCTTACCGCCTGGGAACTCAGGAAGAATGGAATCCCGGTTACCGTGATCTGCGATTCCATGGCGGCGGACGTTCTGCGCCGTAGATGGATAGATCATATAATCGTCGGCGCCGACCGGATCGCCGCAAACGGCGATACGGCAAACAAGATCGGCACCTACGGTCTTTCGGTGCTTGCCCGTGAGCATGATGTTCCCCTGTATGTGGCGGCGCCTCTGACCAGCTTCGATTTCAGTATGGCCTCCGGTGAAACCATCCCCATAGAGGAGCGGAGAGAATCGGAGATTTCAAAGTTCGCCGGTGTACAGGTGACCCCGGAGGGAGTATCTTTCTATAATCCTTCATTCGACGTTACCCCCGCCCGGAACATCGCCGCGATAATTTCCGAGCTGGGAGTGGCGAGACCACCGTTCACCCCGACATTGAGCTTATGGAATGTCTTGCGAGGCAATCCGCGTATATCAGCGTAATCCGCGGCCCATGTATTTCAGCCCTTTATCTGCGGCTTTTTGTGAGATTTATATGATTGCGATCGGCACATCGGGATTCAGTTTCCGTGACTGGAAAGGAATTTTTTATCCTGAAAATATCAAGCCGAAAGATATGCTGGCTTTTTACAAGGATACTTTTCATGCGGTGGAAATCAATACCACCTATTACGGCATTCCCAAACCGGGTGTGTTCGAGCGGATGATCGGCGCCACCCCGCCGGATTTCGAGTTTATCGTCAAAGCCAATAAATCCACCACCCATGATCTGTCCGACAGCGATGTATCGGGAACCTTTCTGGAGTCCATACGTCCGCTAAAAGAATCGGGAAGGCTTTCCGGAATCCTGGCCCAGTTTCCCTGGCAGTTCAGGAACGAAGCCGGCAGCCGGAAATATGTTGCCGGACTGGCGGATACTTACCGCGGCTTTCATTTTTTCGTGGAATTCCGCCATAAGAGCTGGAATTGTGAAGAGGTGTTTCGTTTTCTCGATGATCTGAAAATTCATTTTGTTTCCGTTGACGAGCCGCAGATCGGGGACATGATGCCCCCGGTGGCACGGGCGACCGGAGATACCGCCTACCTGCGGTTCCACGGGAGAAACGCCGGTGACTGGTGGAGCAAATCCGCCGACCGTTATAATTATCTCTATTCCGCCGATGAACTGGAGGAGTGGATCGAGAAGGTGGAAGCTCTGGAAAAAACGGTCTGGAAACTCTATGCCTTTTTCAACAACTGCCATCAGGGATATGCAGTGAGGAATGCCCTCATGTTCAAGGAACTGGTGGAGAAAAAGAAAAAGCGGCAGTGATAAAGATTAACAGGTATGTCGTTAAGTAAGCTAAGGTGATCCGTAAGGTTAATCCCCCCTACCCCCCTTTTTAAGGGGGGAAAAAGAAAATTGTTCCTCTTACTATGTAAACATTTATTAGGATTTGACAGAATCCTCTCCCTAAATTCCCCCCTTAACAAGGGGGGATGCCGAAGGCAGGGGGGATATTTAAAGACACAGGAGCACTCAATTTCACATATTTACTGTATGTTGCTGACTTAACGACATAACCGAATAATATTTTGTAATGAATATATCCTGAAACGAGTTCATGATGACGCGTGTCATGCCGAACTTGTTGCCGCTTTGCGGGAACGATGAAACAGTTTCGGCATCTATTTTGAGAGTGTCACGGTCATGCCGAACATGTTGCCGCTTCGCGGGAACGATGAAACCGTTTCGGCATCTATAAAAAAATATGTAAAAAGATCATTTGTTTTGAAAGTCATTCATGCGCATCAACCTTCCTGATTATCATATTCATACCACCCTGTGCAATCATGCCTCCGGAACTATGGAAGAGTATGTGGAACAGGCCCTCCGCCTTGGACTCGAAGAGATAGGATTTTCCGATCACATGCCGGTAATGCCGGAGCCGCACCTCTGTATGAGCTATGGCGATCTTCCCCGTTACATCGGCCGTGTGCATGAACTGCAGGACCGTTACAGCGGCAGTATCACCATACGGCTGGGATGCGAGATGGATATTGTAGAGAGCCGGACTGACGAGATTCAAGAAATAATCCGCACTTCCGGCTTTGATTATGTGATCGGATCGATTCACTACCTGGAAGGCTGGCCTTTCGACCAGGAGATATACAAAAATGTGTTCGAAGAAAAAGATATGAAAGAAATTTATGATCTTTTTTTTGAAACGGTGATACGGGCGGCCCGGAGCGGTCTCTATGATATTACCGGACATGTCGACAATATAAAGAGGATGGGGTACCGTCCGGATGGCGATATGACCCCTTATTACGAGAGGACCGCCGCCGTTCTCGGCGAGCTGGGATTGACTTTTGAATTGAATACCGGCGGGTATGATACTGCGGCAGAAGAGGCGTATCCTTCGCTCGAATTCCTGCGGATTCTCCGCCGCCATGAAATCCCGGTGACAGCCGGCTCCGATGCGCACCTTCCCGAACAAGTCGGCAGGCATTTTATCCAGGCCGGTGAAATCCTGCGCGAGGCCGGATATACGGAAACGGCATATTTTCAGGAAAGAAAGCGGATCATGAAACCCCTATTTCCGGACGTAAGGTGAGGCTCGAATGAAACGATCAACCGCCGGTAGTATGGCGCTCGCTTCATCCGTTTTGATGAGTCTGGCGTTTCCTCCCTTCGGTCTGGGATTTCTGGCATACGTGGGCCTGATTCCTCTGATTCTGCTCACAGAAAAACTTACTATCCGGCAATTGTTTTTCTGGTCATGGATTTCCGGGGTGGCATTCTATGCAGTCACCATTTCCTGGATCCTTAATGTAACCTGGATCGGGATGATCCTGGCAGTGCTGGTCATGGCGATATTCTATGCCCTGCCCTTTGTGATTACCGGATTTGTCCGTACTGTTCATCCCCGTCTCTGGCTCCTTTCCCTGCCGTTCGTTCTGGCCGGCCTGGAATGGATACGCTCCTTCGACCAGCTCGCGTTCCCCTGGATGATCGTGGGGAACTCCCAGACATACTATCCCTGGCTGATTCAGTTCGCGGATATAACCAGCGCCTTCGGGGTCTCCTGGTGGGTGGCAATGGTGAATACGGCGATCGTTTTACTTGCGCGGCGCCGTTCCGTTGCACGGTTTGCTTTTCTCGGCCTGCTCTTTCTCGTACCCTTGTTTTACTCACAGGCGGTGATTCGTTCCGCGAATGACTCCGGAAGGAAAATCACTGTCGCCCTGGTGCAGGGAAATGTACTGCCCGATGAAAAATGGGATGAAAACATGGTTTTGTGGAATGTCAATCTCTACCGCACCATGAGCCAGCAGGCGATGGCCTACAAACCCGACCTTCTGGTCTGGCCCGAGACCGCCATCCCGACCTATCTGCTCGAAGCGCCCGTGTATCGCTGGATGGTGCAGGCGCTGGTGGATTCGACCGGGGTTCCCCTCCTGACCGGACTTCCCGCAGTTGATCTGACAAACCAGGATACCTTTAACGCCGCCGGTCTCTTTCTGCCCAATGAAAACAAAGTAAGGCGATACGATAAAATTCACATGGTTCCTTTCGGCGAGGCTATTCCGCTGGATGAATACTTCCCCGCCCTCCGTAAATTGGACTGGGGACAGGCTAACTGGCGCAGGGGCAAAGAAGCAGTGATTTTTACCTCCAAACAGCTTCCGCCGTTTAATGCGGCCATCTGTTTTGAGTCCATTTTCCCAGACCTTATCCGAAAATTCATAGTCAAAGGGTCACAATTTATCACCGTGATTACCAATGATGTCTGGTTCGGCCCCCGGTTCTCCCCCATTCAGCATGCCATGATTTCAGTCATGCGCGCCATTGAATTTCACCGTCCCGTGGTGCGCTGCGCCAACACCGGCATTTCCATGATCATCGATCCGTATGGGCGGGTAATGAAAAAAACAAAAACGTTCGAGCGCACCACGCTCATTGGAACCATTACCCCACAGACGGGAATGACTTTTTATGCCCGTTACGGCAACTTGTTCAGTCTGGGATGTTTCCTGTTTTCTCTTATATTGTTGTTTTTCACGGTGTATAAAAAGCGGCATAATTCTACGAGGGTTCTATGAAGCGCCAATTCTTACTGGTGGCAGCAGCGGCATTGCTTGGTATGGTGAATGGAGAGATACATCCTGCACATTCCGCAGCGTACCCCGATTGGGAAGGGTATCCGCCCCTGTTTTATGTGCAGGACGTAGTGGAGTTCAAGGGGAATGTGTATGGGGCGACCACGGCGGGTATGTTTCGCTATAATCCTGAAAATCGCACGTATACCCTCTATTACAAAAACCACGGGCTGGAAAGCGGCAATGTTAAGTGCCTGGGAGTATCACCCAGCTACATATATATCGGCTTCCTTACCGGGGGTCTCTGGCGTTTTGACCCGAAGATTGAGCGGTTCGATCCGATCCTTTTTCCGGAATATGCACCAAATAATATCGGTGTGCGCAGTATCTACGCTAAAAATGACAGCATCCTGTACGTCGGGCATACGAGCGGGGTGGACATACTGAATCTCAGGTCCGGGGAGCTCCGAACCATAAAAAAGCTTGGGAGTATTCCCATGGGTACTAAGGTAAATGAGATCAAGGTGTTCAACGACAGGATCTGGGTTTGCACGCCAAACGGGCTGGCA
>JAUYCD010000007.1 GCA_030692375.1 Candidatus Latescibacter sp.
AAGCTTCATTATGGCCGCACTTAGGACAGGAATATCCATCCGGCCATCGGATCTTTTTCAAATACTGAAAACAATCATCTTCGATCTGAAACCGTTCTTGAAACTCGAAAAAACTGATTTCATTATAATTACTCATGCTTATCTCCAGTTCAAAGATTCATCTGTTGTACTGGTGTAAACATATATATTTTTGCATCAAATGTCAAGAGTGCTGTTTCAAATCGATAAGCGAATAATATTATACATGACGACATAAATAATTGCGCATATTTTGAGTGTTTAGATCCTGAAACGAGTTCAGGATGACCAGTGTCATGCCGAACTTGTTTCGGCATCTATTTTGAAAAGAAACGCAATAAAATATGTCGTCATGTATAACCTAACTTAACCATGAAGGGAGATTCTGCAATGCTTGTGAAGCGGACATCTATCGCGATTCTGGTATGTATCGGGCTGTTTCTTTGTTACTCTTCAGTTTTCGCCCAGGCAAAAAAGGGGAGACATGCGCCCGATGCCCTTCCCGGGGTTGAGCAGGAAATGCTGACCGCCGATTATTGGATATCATTGCAGAACGATCCCGACAAGGTGATCATGACACCGGCCGAAATTGAAAAATTCAATGAAAAAGTCCGTACCAAGCATGTGGTATTTGAAAATCGCTTCGGCAAACGTAATCCGCTCGAACCGGAATTTGCACTTACCGAAATAAAGGGGCCGGTAATGAATCCCCTTCTCCCGCTCGACCTTCCGGCGACCCTTCCCGGAGACAGCCTCCGGGTACGGCTTGAGAGCAACATCGGCTGGCTCAACTCACGTGACTTTTATGACAGCCGCAATGTGATTTACGACGACAGGATGAAACAGAAGCTCGCGGATGCAATGAATGTGAAAGCCATTCCGGATGTGATCAAGCGGCGTTTCGGCGTTATTGTCAACAACGCGATGGTCCGTCACTATCCCACCGCTGTTCCGGGCTACAACGACGTCCAATATGAGATGGACATGTTTCAGGCGGTGGGAATTACCACCAATACCCCGGTGGCGATTCTCCACCAGTCATCGGACGGAGATTTCCTGTATGTTGAAAGTCCTGTCTCCCGGGGCTGGATCGCTGTGGAGAACATCGCCCTCGCCGACCGTGAAACCATCCGCAAACTTACCCAGGACAAGAAGTTCCTCCTGGGCGCCGTGAACAAGGTTCCCATATACGGTGACTCCGGATATCAGAATTTCGCCCGCCATCTCTATTTTTCGGCTACCATTCCGCTTCTGAAAAAAGACGCCTCGGGATATACGGTAAAAATGGCATACCGCAAGCCGGATGGCTCTCTCGGCCTGGCCAACGGTTATATCAGGCCCGACGCCGATGTACATGAGGGGTACCTTCCTTATACCAAACGCAATGTGCTTATCCAGATTTTCAAGCTTCTCGGACAGCCCTACGGCTGGGCGGACCAGGACAACAAACACGACTGCTCGGGCACTCAGCGGGTGCTGTTCGCCTGTTTCGGCATCATCACCGGCCGTCACCCCTCTTTCATCCTCAGCGCCTCAGATCACCAGTATTTCCAGGACCCGGCGCTCTCGCACGAGGAAAAGCTGAAGAAACTGGAAGATATAGAGCCGGTCATCACGGTGGCGGGCAATTACGGGCACCTCGTGCTCTACCTCGGCAAGGCAAAGAACGGGCAGCATTATTTCATTCACCAGGCAGGCTGGGGGTACGAGGATACGGACAAAACCCATCTCTATGTGAACTGTGTGACGGTCAGCTCTCTCGATCATTCGTTCTACTCTGCGGAAGCGGCAAGCGTTTTTACCACGCTGAAGCGGTAAGGAATATCAAAAAACAGTGACAAAGTGACAGAGTAACAGAGCGACAAAGTAAAAGCATGAGGAAAAGAGATTGAAAAAGATGCGATTTTTGTAATAAAAGGGCGGGGTTGAAAACTTAATCCCGCCCTTCATTGTGTATCATCGAATCAAGATCATTTCAGCAACATCATCTTGCCTGTTTTGGTAAACCTGTCCGATGCGAGCCGATAGAAATAGAGGCCGGAACCGTACCGGGAGCCATCGAATTTCACCGCATGCACCCCGGCGCTTGCCGTACCATCCACCAGAGTCGCTACCTTCTGGCCGTTCACCGCGTAAATGTCCAATTTCACTTTTGTAGATGAGGCGAGGGAATAGGTGATGGTGGTCAGAGGGTTGGCGGGGTTGGGGGAAACGGTAACGTATTCTTTGATTTTTTCGGCTTGGCCGTTATCACCAGGCAGTGGTTTATCTTCTCCGGGCTGGCCTGAATTAGCAAGATATTTATCGGCATGTTTCCAGGGATCGTATTCGATTCCGGCGGATGAGTACGCCGACAGAAGAATTGGCTGCCCAGGATTGATAGCCGCTGCCATATCAGCATATACTTTCGCTTTACCTTTGTCATGGAGGTTCTGGCCATAGATGGAAGCAATTCTTGACAGCATTTCCACTTCCATAACATTCCCTGAATATTGTGTTGCTTTTTCAGAGAAGGCCGCAATCGCTTCTGTATATTTACCCTCGCTGACTAATGATTCGCATGACAGGTAATCAAGGGAAGATGCATACCATGACTGCGCGGTCTTACGCTCATTTGCTATCAAGGTTCTGAAAACCGAATAATCATATTGCTTCATGCCGCAGAGCTTCAAGAGGGATTTGAGCGCCAAACGTTTTTCTCCCGGATCGGCGCTTTTCGCCATTATGTCCTGGTATACGGATAATGCACTCTTCCAGTCGCCTACAGATTCGTATGCATCAGCTTTGATGAATGGATAGGAAGCAATTTCAGCGACAACCTTCGGCGCGCCTGCGGAATCTATATTTGCGGTAGCGTATCCGGAAATGTCGGTTACCCTCGTGCTGTCATTGAAGAGAACACCACGAATTGGACTACCAGTCCCCCAATAGTTACGTGTGGCGGCGATGTTCGGTCCTCCCGCACTGAATTTTATAGCCCAATAACTGGCATTGGTATTGTCATAAATATTATTTCTCCTGCCGTCGATATCCAGCCCCGCAAAATCGTAGAGAAATATCCTGTCCAGGCCAGAGGAAGGATCGGTGAAATTAATGGTACTATATTCCAGAGTGGCGTCCGCACTTGAGGTCAGATACAGACCGTATCTCGAATCATGGATGGTAATCTTTTTCAAATACGGCCGGTATCCGCTCCCCTGTATGCAAACGCCTCCATGATAATCGGTGGTTCCATTGTCCTGAAAATCGATATTTTTTATAGTGGGCGCACAATTACTGATCAGCATACCCCAGTCACGACAATTACTAATAGTTGACTTTGTAGTAGGAAAATAAAGACTGTCACTGCAGACATTTAAGCCAATGGTGGCGTAATCGATTATTGATCCGCCATTTACATTCAAAGTTGCGCCTGAATTTATCGTAATGCCGTTCCAATAGTAATTTTCCGTATCGGTTTTGAATCTGCTCCAGTTCGTTGTCAGCGTACCATTCACCAGGATGCTCTTGCCAGGAGAGACATATAGAGTACAATATGTTGACGATGCCCCGGGGAGGGTCAATGTTCTCCCTGAAGGAATAGTAAAATCATCTCCAATATAATAGTTTCCTTGACTCTCCGACCAGGTTTCGTTCTCCGGCAAATTCCCAAAACGGCAATAACCCATGGAAACGGTCATTGTTGATCCGGAAGAGGAAATATCTGATATTTGCGCTTTTGAATCCCAACCGGAAAATGTTAAGCTCGGTGACGAGAAGTCAGTTAGATATGATTTATAGCCGCTCCGGAATGCATCCCCATTCTCAGTGTTTTCGGTAGCAGAACCATCGGCTTTAATTAGATCCCTATAACCATCGAATAAACGCCACACAAGGATTCCATCTGCGCTTGTACTATCAGGAATAATGAATCTGTTCCATTTTGTGTTGCTTTCCCCTTATTGTCGGTTTTCTAGGAGAAAGTTTTGAGTACTGCCGCCTTGTGCATGCGTCGCAGTCATTTTATAAACATTGGATAGGCCATATGTTGTATTAAATGTTAACTGGAAAGTCTGGGGAGTGGTGACCTCAGTATAGGATTGCCAAAGAAGACGATTGCGTTCATCGGGAGTAAGCGGCACTGGGCACTCTCCTCCAAAGACAATATTGTTATATTTTGCTATGCCACACCATTGACCAGTGTCCATCAATCCCCATCTCCAATAACGATAAGAGCCCTTATAGTCATCTTCATAAATTCCTAAAAGGTGAGCAAATTCATGACAATTCCACCCAATTGCTGTAAACACTTCGTGAGGTGAATTCATCATCTCACCGCATATATAAATTCCATCGGTTGTATTTGCTTGTGGATGTAATCCCCCACCATAAAAAAATATATGACCCGCATAAATTATTGCCATTTTGTGCGTACCAGCCGCCAGTTCATCCTCATAATCAATACCTTGTTGTATTTTTGCTATGGCTAATACACTATCCATGAACGCATTCGCGGCCATGCCATCACAATACGATTTAGAATATGGAATATCTATCCAATTGATAGTTCCTCCCGTTGTATCACTATTTGCGATACGTCCAATAAGGGAGAACTGCCCCCTAGACATGTCATAATAATAATCTCTCATGCTGCCATATGTGGTATAACTGTTTGGAGATGGAGAAGAGCTATAAGAACCATTAGAAAACAAAAGATTTTCATAAGAGCTTCTGTAATTGTATGTCCCGGGGGTATCCGTAAAGCTGACCAACAGAACAATCAATGAGTCAGGGACTGTAGCGATTTTCCCAACACCTTGCGTTCGAGTTGCGCTCTTGTTTATTTCATGGACCTTTTTCATAAAATTTGTTTGTCTTACGGCATTTTGGTACCTTAATTCATTCATCTCTGATTCATTTTTCTTTTCATCCCCGACCAAGTATGGTGTTGCTGAAAGATTACGATTATCATCATACATGCCGTAGTACCAGAATCCATCGGAGTTCAAAACAACAGGCCCATAACAAGTTGAATAAATATTCCCATACTCATCTATAATGTGTTCGATGGCAATATAAATTCCATTTGACTGTTTATAATCTATAATTCCCAAAGAATACGGAGAAGCAAAACATAGTGAAGTACTAATTGATACAAGCATGAACGTGATAATCATGTATACTTTTTTCATGTCAGCCTCCAGAGTTTCACTTCATGTTGTAACACTTTTTACTTGATGAGCAGGATTTTTTTTGTCTGAAATTCCTCCTTTCTTTCCATTTGTTTTAGGATTGAGAAATAGAAACCAGAAGCCAGTTCAGCGCCATTTTTATCTCTTCCATCCCAGATATTTCTATATGACCCTTTTGTTTGAAAACCTCTACAAAGAGTCTTTATTTTTCTCCCGAAAATGTCATAAATAGAAAGCTCATAATATCCTGGAAGTACGATGGTATAAGGGATGGTTGTGTAAGCATTAAAGGGATTAGGAATATTTTGACCGATAAAGAATGTGCTACTAATTTCATTCAGGGTATTTATGCGTGATGGAGAGGAACTCAGAACTACTGAAAAAAATGTATCTCCGGGAATCAGGAAATCAGCATAACGGTCATTGTTTAAATTGCATGACGTTATCCCACCCAAACCCGGTAGATAATAACCCCCATATCCCCAAACATTATTCGGCAACACTACCGGGAATTGATGAATCTTGGAATAAATTATATTATTCTTCCATGGTATTGCCACTAATTGACTTGAATCCCCAATCCCATGAATGGCTGCAATGTCAAGAATGCCATCACCATTCATATCTGTTACTGAAAAAATCCGACTGGGACTCCCTAATCCCATTTCTGGTGAATTTGGATCTATTTCTCTTGAATAATCAAACTGTCCACGGTTATTGCCAATATAAAGTACTGCAGACCGAGACCCACTCGACATTATATCCAACATTCCATCGCCGTTGAAATCAAAGACTCCGACAAGCTGGTTGTTCCCCGGTGCATAAAGTGAATTCTTGGTAAACGTTCCATTGATAGAGCCGGTATACGTCCGGTTAAAGTAAAAAGTATTACCAAAAATGTTTAAGAAATGATAGACCACCAGATCAGGTATACCATCACTTGTAAGGTCTCCAATGTAAAGAATATCATATTCTCCACTGTCATCGATTAGGCGTCCCGTATCCGGTTCCCAGTTGATTTCTCCTATAGTAAAAACAATACCTGTTTTCACCGGCTCCTGGAAAGTTCCATCGCCATTCCCGAAATAGGTCCTTAATTCCGCTGCCCGCATACCGGGAGATGTGTTGATGATGGCGATTGCGATGAGGTCCTTTTCCCCGTCTCCATTCATATCCGCGGCGGCGAGCGTCTGGAGGTTTTCGATGCCAAGCGGCTTCGCAGTTGTAAAACCGCCATCACCGGTAGCCACGAAGAGCGTATCATTTATGCAGATATCCGTGAGCCCGTCGTTGTTGAAATCATCGGCGACTGATAAATTAGGATTAGATATACCGGTTTTGGTGATGATCGGAGACCCGAAAACAGCGACGGTGCCAGACAGGTATACACTGATGACACCCGACCAGCCCACAACGATGACATCTGGGCGGGTGTCGCTGTTCTCAAGCCCGGTATATATGAATTTAGCCCTAGAGGTTAGTGGGTAATCGGCGCGTGTGTAATCTGGGTATTCGCCTGCATATACTGAAAAGCAAAAGACTGACAGAATTGCGAATTCTACAAAAGCAATCTTTTCAAATTTCATGGCTCCAACCTTTCGTGAAATGGACGGCTCTCTATATTTCTGTCTATCATTCGTCATTAACATGTCATCTCCTCTCTTTGAAAGTCAATCCCCAAAAGGGATGATTTTTGAATTAATCCTTTTGGATTATATGGAATAATCCTTTAGGATTAGATATGGTTCCGTAAACGATAATTTATGTATCAATTCAATTATGCTGTGGACATCCAGTTTTTCCATGATGTGTCTTTTGTGAATCTTTACCGTATTGATGCTGATAGAGAGGAGAGAGGCAATTTCTTTGGCAGGTTTTCCTTCTTTGATGAGCCGGAGCACCTCAATTCAGGTCTGGGAAAGCTGATTATAGGCAAGCGGGATGCTGAACTTTTAGCGTTAACGATTTTACAATTCAGCAGGGCCTATGGAAGTAAAATAGTGCATTTTCGGTGCTTGTCAAGTAGTTTATAAAAATATTATTATTATTCAAAACATTCATACAAACAAAGTGAAGATATTGATTACCTCCCCATTTTAATAATTTGTATATTCGCCGGAAATATGTTAATGCCTCGGCGAATAAATGTTGACATTTTGTAAGTAATTCATTATATTAAAGTTAAGAAATAATACCAAAACAAAAAAGGCATCCTTGATATTGGGATGCCTTTTTAAAAACAAGACATTTGCGATCACCCGCTCTTCTTTACTTCTCCGCCACAGCATTCAGCTTGCTGCGCGCCCTGGCGTTATTCGGATCGATTTTCAGTGCTGTGCGATATTCATTTATCGCTTCATTCCTTTTGCCCTGTTGGAATAATAAATCACCCAGGTACACATGAGCATCGAAATTACGGGGCTGAATCTCGACAAGTCTCTGTATCTGGAAAACTGCTTTATCGAATTGGCCAAGCCTGGCATAGGCGTTTCCCAGATTAAAGTGTAACACAGGCTCATTCGGACTGAGCTGTACTGCCTCGCTGAAATGGACTATCGCCTTGTCTGTCTGATTAAGCGTCGCTAAAATCCAGCCCAGATTATCCTGAGCTAACGCATCACTGGGAGAATATGCAACTGATTTTTCAGCAGCTTTCAATGCTTCCTCGATTTTGTTTTCCCGTATGAGTACCCATGATTTAAGCAACCATGCGATGCCTGACTCAGATCGGTTTTGCAGGAGTAAATCTATACCCTCTATACTACGGCCTTGAGCTAAAGTGCCTTTTATATACGACAATATTTCCTTTTGTTGTTCAAGAAGTATAGGGTGCTCCGGCATGAGTTTTAAACCATCAAGTATATACTGCATCCGGGTAATAGTATCCTTTTCTCTGAACAGCAATAACAGGTATGTTGAAGTGTTATAGGTTAATTCGTAATCCTTCAGCCATTTCTCTTGTTCATCTTTGGAAAGTCCGCTCAGATCAATGTGACCGGAGAGTGAATTCCGTCTGACTTTTTCAATAAATTGAGGGAAAATTTCATCCAGCATACCAAATTTTTGCTGCGCAATATTAAATTCCACATACGGTGTATAGTCACTATTGATATGAAAGTCCTTCAAGTATCTCCGTATATCGGTTTCATCTCCGAAATAGCAGCTTAATACATCTACACTGTTGTGAAAATTAAGATATGCCACACTATTCTGCACACTTTCTTTTCTGATATTCTCCTCGATATATTTCGGTGAAAAGAGCTGTTTCTGGCGAGAGCCGACCAGATAAAAGAAAGAAATCTGTTTTGTTGTCGGGAACCATATCGTAACATGGGGGAATACTCCGAGGAAAGTTCCCAGAATACTATCGAAGCTTGATCCTGATATGCCCGCCAGATGCAATTTGGAAATTACCAAACCTCCGGGATTTACATGATCCAGCGCATTCTGGAAATGTTCTTTTGCAAACATTGGCGCACTGCCGGAGTGTGTGGGCACATCGGCGTCATTGATGATAACATCATAATGCCTGTCGGTTACATGCAGATAATTCTTGGCATCCATGTACTTCATATTGACTTTTTGATTTAAGCGGTCGCCAAGGTTGATGTGGGTAAAGTATTCTAAAGCAACCTGAACCACCTCCGGGGCAATTTCCACACAATCGATCGCACTGAGGTCATGCTGGGCAAGGCAAAAAGTGGTTTCACCTGAACCGAACCCAACTGACAGCACGTTCCTGGAATCTTTGTTCAGTAATACTCCCAGATGCCCAAGCATTTTCTGGGCTGTCCTGTGTACATCGTCTCCTGCTATCAAAACACCATTTGAAGTCATCAAAAGATTTCCATCGCTGTTCCTGAGTACGGCAACGGTGGTTGTAACTCCTTCATTCACTGCAATCGTCTTAATGTCAGGAGTACTCACAACCTTCTGCACAAACAGATCAGAGGGTATAATGAATGCTATTCCTGTTAATCCAACAGCAACGGAGGCGGAGACTATCCGCCCGGTAACACTGATTCTCCTCATAAACAAAAGCGCTACCGTCATACCCAACCATATCCCCACTATACCCAAAACTGTGATTGAAAGTTGGGCGCCCATCCGCGGAATCAGGATAAAACCGGTTGCTAATCCACCCAGCACAGCCCCGATCGTGTTTACTCCATATACCGTACCCGTAGTCAGTCCCACACCGTGATAGTAATTACTCCAACCCTGCAATGCCAGCGGGAAGCCTATACCCATCGCTATCGAGGGTAAAAGGAACAAAATGATGCTGGAAAAAAGCGGGAGAATCATCCCCTCGAAACCTGTAATGCCCGACAATCCGCCGAACCGGGGAATTTCATAATGGAGGAAATACAGCCATGTACTGAACCATGGAATGTAGAGTATCCCGAGAGCGCCCAGACAGGTCAAACTGATACCGAATCCCGCTGCCGGATTGTTCAGTCGTCTGGATAAATGGCTGCCAATCCATGCGCCAATCACATTGCCTGACAAATAAACTGTCAGCACTGCTGAGAATACGTAGGTGAAACCGCCCAAAGGTATAACAATACTGCGCATCCAGATGAGTTCATATCCTATGCTGATTAATCCGCTGGTAAAAAAAGCCAGCATGAGCATATACTGTTTTCCTCCATGCATGTGCTTCGCGCTCACACTCCGCTTTTCAGATATACCCGGGTATACAGCTTTTTCACCGGCAACCTCATAAAAACGAGACAGCACCCACCCTCCGCATGCAACAAACAAATTAATGCCGGCTGCTATATATAACGCACCCATCACACCTGCCATCCGGATCAACACAAATCCAGCCAGAAAACACCCCACTGTCGCTCCCAGTGTATTCACTGCATACAATCTGCCCACAAACCGTCCCACTCGATCTTCCAATGAAGTTACATATCTGCTTAAAAGGGGTAATGTGCTTCCCATAATCATCGATGGAACCAGCAGCATTACCGCGGAAACCAATACCTGCACAACCATCAGCGCTGACGGTGACGGCTGAAATTTCACAAAATAAAACCGGTAAGCTCCATCGGCAAATCTGAGGAAAAACGGCAATAACAGTGCTGAAACAGTGGCGCACAATTCCAGCGTCGCATAGAGCATCAACCGCCTTTTCACCCGGTCGGCGTATTTCCCCATGATTAATGCTCCCAGCGCCAAACCACCCATAAACACCGAAACCACAATGCTCGATGCATACTCAGTATTCCCCAGTGTCAGCTTTAAAAGGCGCACCCAAACAACTTCATCGATAAGGGAACATACACCGGAACAGAAAAAGATCAGCATCACCCAGATAATACCTGCAGTATCATGTATGACCTGCTCAGAAATCTGTTTATCCTTTGCTTTTGTTTTTTTGCTCATGTACTCCTCAGATTCAGGATGACAAGTGTCATGCCGAACTTGTTGCCGCTTCGCGGGAACGATGAAACCGTTTCGGCATCTATTTTGAAAATAAACGAAATAAAATATATCGTCATGTAAAAGTCCCCATCAGGTAAATTAGTGGGCTTAAGTAATAACCCTCCGTAAAATTTCTCTGATTTCCCCACACCCCAGTTTCACCGGATTGTTTCCGCTGCCGGTCTTTGACGCGATGGTTTCGATGTCTTCCGTTTTTATCCCATAATCGCTCAAAAGGGGGAGCTTCAGTGTTTTCGTCCATGCATAAAGTTTTTCTATAAGCAGCGCGCAGCCCCTGTTCACATCATTTTCTGGACTGCCGGACAGGAGGAATCCGATACGGGAGTATTTTTTTAGGGATTCGTCTCCCGCCGGGCCGAGCTTCAGGAGCGCTTCGATGGTAACCCGGGTCGCCGGGCCGAGCAGCACTCCGCAGATTACACCGTGCGGAATGGTATACAGCCCGCCGATGGTGGCTGCCAGGCCATGAACAACCCCAAGTCCGGCGTTGGCTAAGGTGATTCCCGAAAGAAGAGCGCCGTAAGCCATCGCCGTTCTGTTCGGCAGGGCGCTTGCGCCGGTGGTGCAGACCGGAATGAGATGACCGCTCACCTGTTCCATGCCGCTCAATGCCAGGGATTCGGTCAACGGGGTGGATTTTGGCGAGACATAGGATTCGAGAAGCTGGGTGAACGCATCCATGCCGCAGGAAGCGGTTATATACGCCGGGCAGGAGAGACTGAGTTCCGGGTCCACCACGGCGTAATCGGGCACGAGGTTGTCGTGGCGGAGGGATTTTTTGAATCCCTGCGGCCCCACACGGCTGAGGACTGCGTTTTTGGTAGCTTCGCTCCCTGTTCCGGCGGTGGTCGGAACGGCGATGAAGGGAACCTTGCGGCCGTCATGCTTTTTCCCGGTTCCCACACCTTCCAGGTAGTCGAAAACAGAGCCGGTCTGCGGGAGCATCGCGGAGATTGCCTTTCCGGTGTCGATGACGCTGCCGCCTCCGATGGCGACGACTGTCTTGATGTTTTTCGGGCGGTATTCCGATACTGCGCTATCAACCAGCTCCGGCGAAGGTTCGCCTTTCACTGAAATGTGATACAAGTCCAGCGAGCGTTCCTGAAAAGCGGCAGCGAGGGCAGTCCAATGGTTCGATGCGTGAAATGAATTTCCGCCGGTGACCAGGAGAACCCGTTTTCCGATGGATTCGGCCAATCCGGGTATCTCGCTACATGTTCCCGCCCCGAAAGAAATGCGGGGAGTCCGGGTAAAGGTAAAGGTCGGTATCAAAACGGACTCCTTTTTGTTGCCGCGGATTGCGCGGATGAACGCGGATAAGAAATCTGAAATGAGTTCGGCTGAACGTAAATCAGCAACTTTGAGACCGCCATAATTAAAACTGTCTGAACCATGATTCGCATGATTCAATGATTGTCCTGATCAGATGCCGAAACGGTTTCATCGTTCCCGCGAAACGGCAACGGTTTCATCGTTTTCGTGA
>JAUYCD010000008.1 GCA_030692375.1 Candidatus Latescibacter sp.
AAACACCATTTTGAAAGTTTAATACATGGCCATTTTCACAATTCTCAGGCAGCAAAAAAAATTTATGAATAATCCGGGTTAGGCGTTCTTTTTGATATTCTGGAACGCAAACTCCTTTATTCTCGCCTTTTCATTCGCGTGTTCTATCGTCATGCTCACGAGATTCCCGTCAACATCCATATCGACGTAAACATTGTCTGAAATCTCTCGTGTTTCATTTACTCCCTTATCTGAAAACTCCAACAAGGCTGTATCGGTGTCTTCAAAGTATTTAATTTTCACTTCTTGTTTCTCCTTTTTTCTTCTTCGTCGAACTGTCTATCGAAGAAGGCATTGTGAACTGTCTCTCCATCTTCGAGCACGATAACCCTTAGATATTTCCTCTCTTCTTCTATCCATGCCCATCGCTTAATTCTACCATCTGATTGTACTGCTTCATGTATGGGGTTATCAATCGCACGTGTAATCCATTCGTATTTTATCCGAGCACGATCAGGTCTAAGCCTGGTGTATTGGAAATACTTTGTGAATTTCATCTATTCTTTCTTGCGCATAACATTGTTTATATCGATCCGTATAACACTCCAAGTCGTCTTCACCTTCTTGCAACTTCTGCTCCCCGGAGCCATCTCTTCAAGTGAAGTCAATATATGTGTATCAAAATACCATAATTCATCTCCCTGTCAAATGTTTTCCCCACTTTCCTTTCCATTACGAATATTATCACATCTGGTTTCGCTCCCGCCAATACCCCGGACGTCTTTTATGGTGGGCTACCGCGATGACCCGAATATGTTCGTTGGATTCTATAACGAAGAGGATACTGTAGGGGAAACGCGCCACCAGCGCCTGGCGGATTTCATTGCCAACTAACTGACAGGTCATAGGGTTTGCCGATATCCGCTGTGTGGTCTTCTCTATTTCGTCGAGAAATGCAAGCCCGAGGTCAGCAGCCCTGTCTTCGTAGTAGCGAGCCGCCTCGTAGATTTCAGATTCCGCCTCCTCGTGAATAGTTATTTTCCACATAGGATGGCCGCTCGCGCTTTTCGATAGACATCCGCCGCCGGAGTCTCCTTCGCTTTCCCTTCCCTCAGGTCCTTCAGTCTGCGTTCAGCTTCCAAGACCCATAACCACAGGTTTTCATCGTCGAACGGTGCGTCAAGACTCAAAAGGATTCTCTCCGCCAGCCTGGCCCGCGCTTCAAGGCTAAGTTTCATGATCTCGACTTCAAGTTGCTCCGAATTCATCTGAACTCCTCTTTAAAACGTCAATTGCTCGGTTTATTCTTGATTGCCTTTCATCAATACCATTCTTTCACTTTCAATATCAGATCCCTGATTTCTTCCGGTGAAGGTTTCACACTTCCCACTGTCCGAAAGAAAACCGGCAAAACACCCAACAATTCTTTATCGTCAATAACGTATTCAGGTATTCTTCCATTGTCAACGGACGCGTAATCAAATACCTTGTTCCATTCATCGGAATCCCGTTCAAGACCTACAATCGAAGCAATTTTTTCAAGCTTATTCGTGTCTTGTGGTGGTGAAAGCCGTTCCCGCTCGACTTTGCTCCAATTACTGGGATCTTCATCCAATTTGCGGCAAAATTCGCGCAATGTTAAGTCCGCCTCGAGCCTTTTTTCTTTAATCAATTTTCCAAACATGGGTTGTCCCCCTTTTTGGGTGTGGTAAATAGTATACTACGTGGTAAAATAATAACCACAGCATGATCTGTCAAGGGAAAAGTTAGCCTTTTGGGTAAAAAATTATATATATTGTACCGTTGATGATCTGGTAAAAATTGTAACAAAGCTTTACATAAGGAACTTATTTTTACTTGAACATTCTCGGAATAGAAACTTCCTGTGACGATACCTCCGCCGCCGTGTATGCGACAGAAGGCGGCCTTCTGTCTTCCTGCATTTCCTCCCAGTTAGAACACGTGGAATTCGGCGGAGTTGTTCCCGAGCTTGCCAGCCGCGCTCATCTTGCCCTGATTCTCCCGGTTATAGACCAGGCTTTGCGGCAGGCCGGGCTGGCCTTGTATGATATAGACGGCATCGCGGTCACCGCCGGGCCGGGACTTGTGGGATCGCTTCTTGTCGGAGTGAGTGTGGGGAAAGCCCTGGCTCTCGCGCAGGATATTCCGCTTATCGGTATCCACCATATCGAGGGACATATTCAGTCGAATTACCTTGAGGAGCCTTTCCCGCCCTATCCTTCTATCGTGCTGGTGATTTCCGGGGGGCACACCGAACTGGTGCTGATGGAAAAACCTCTTGAATACACGGTGCTTGGTGCAACCAGGGATGACGCCGCCGGAGAGGCGTTCGACAAGGTGGCTAAGCTGCTCGGATTGGGTTATCCCGGCGGGCCGGCCATAGAGAAAGCCGCCCGGAGCGGCGATAGCGCGTTTGTGGAGTTTCCGGTAAGCAGAGTGCCGGACTATGAATTTTCTTTCTCCGGATTGAAAACAGCAGTGCTGGTATATGCCAAAGAAAAAGGGAATGAGTATATCCGCGCCAATCTTCACCATATACTCGCCTCCTTCCAGGGGGCGATTGTGGAGGCTCTGGCGGCCAAGACTCTCCGCGCCCTTCGTGAATACGGCATCCGTACCCTTCTTCTGGCGGGCGGAGTGGCCGCCAACCGGGCGCTCCGTGAAAGATTCTCTTCAGAAGCGGAAGAACGGGCGTTTACCCTGTATGTTCCGCCGCTCGCATACTGTACCGATAACGCCGCCATGATTGCACGGGCAGGGCATGAGCGTTTTCTCCGTGGAGAAAGTTCCCCCCTGACTCTCAGCCCGGAACCAAGGCTGCCATTGTGAAAAAAAGTTACAAAGTGACAAAGTAACAAAGTTACAAAGTGAAAATAGATGCCGAAACAAGTTCGGCATGACACGTGTCATCCTGAACTCGTTTCAGGATCTAATTAATTTTTGCATATTTAGTTGAATCGGTTTTTTTTTAGAGGAAACGTATTAGTGAGTTCCATTGATCGCATCATCGTTCAATTCACCGGCCTTTCGCCATTCCTGCTCGTGATTCTCTTTTTCGCCGCCATCGGGCTGGCGCTGTGGTATTACCGTGACCCGGTGCCGCCTGCGACCCCCCGGATGAAAGCGCTCCTGGTGTTCCTGAGAGCGGCGGCGCTCGCCATACTGTTTATCGGGCTGGCTGAGCCGGTAATCAAGATAGTATACACGATCACTCATGTTTCACGGGTGGCGGTGCTTCTCGATACCAGCTCGTCCATGGATAAGTTCGGAGAAGGATTACGGAAGCAGGAGGCCCTCGATGCGCTGCAAAAAATCCGGACAAACCTGGGAAATCGAGGCGCTTACCTGTGTTTCGATGATCGAATTCACCAGCTTGACCGGGAAATTCCAGTTTTCAAGGGAGCCGCCACCGATATAGCCCTGGCGCTGAAGAACGCTGTGAGCGTGAAAGATGTTTCCGCAATTATTCTGGTCTCCGACGGCCGCTGGAACCGTGGAGAAGATCCCGCCGGGTCAGCCGCGCCGGTTGATATTCCGGTCTATACCATTCTGACCGGACCGGCGGAAAATACCCCGGATATCATTGTTCGGAGAGTGTCGGCGGCGACGGTCGGCCACGACGGAACCAACCTTCCGGTTGAAATTGTGGTGACTTCCACTGTGAAAAATCCCGGCACCATCCCGGTGGAAATTCTCGAGCGCAACCGTCCGGTCGTCAGCGGGAAAATCAATCTCGGCGAGGCCGCTTCCGGAAGGCTCAGCCTCGACCTTCCTCTGAAAAACCCGGGAGATCACCTCTACACTGTTCGCGTCTCTCCCGGGTTCGCGGAACGCAAGGAAAATAATACCCGGTCTTTCGGAGTTCATATACTCAAGAGCTCCTATGCTATTCTCCTGACGGGACCTTCACCCTCTTCCGACCTGGCTTTCATCCGGCGGGTCCTTGAGGCAGACAAAACATTTACCGTGCTGACAGTAATCGGCGCCGGAACCGAATCACCAAACAGCGCCGCCTATCCTGAGGATATCTCTAAATTCGATGCGGCCATTCTGGTGGACGGCGGCAGCTTTTCTCTCACGCCGGACCGGACAGAGAAGCTTGTTTCATGGATTTTTGCGGGTAAAGGCCTCTGGCTTCTCGGCGCATCGCCCCCTCTTACAGGCGCAGCCGCGCTGGAAAGCGTACTTCCGGTCACCTTGAACCAGGGGGCCGGTATAATCAACTCCCCCTTTTCAACCGTTCTCACCGAGCCCGGGAAAATTCATTTCATTACCGCCGGGCCGAACACCGACGGTCTCTGGGAGATTTTACCCCCGCTCTCCACGATCATGCCGGTGACAGTGAATTCCCATGGTCATCCGTTGGCTGTCACCGCCGGTTTGAATCCCGGTACCGCTCCTCTCCCGGTGATTGTGGCCGGGACTTATGGCCGGGGGAAAACTCTGGTCATGCCGGTTTCGGGAATATGGCGCTGGCAGCTCATGATGGAGGGCGCGGGGAAATCAGGCGAATTCTACGATGCCCTGGTCAAGGGGACGGTGCGCTGGCTGACCTCCGAGACCGAATCCTCGCCTCTGTCAGTCTCCACGGATTCCAAGTCCTACCTGAGCGGGCAGGAAATCGTGTTCGAGGGCAGGGTTTTCGATTCCGTGTATATGCCGGTAACCGGCGCTGAAGTAAACTTGACTGTGGATAACGATTCCGCCCAGAAAGTCATTCTGGAAGAGAAGCGGGCCGGAATTTATACCGGAGTCTCACGGAGCACCTCACCGGGGGAACATTCCTACAATGCGGTGGCATACGTGAACGGCAAACGGTATGCAGAACAGAAAGGCTCGTTCGGAGTGGAAAATTATTCGCTGGAGATACTCGACTCCTCTCCCGACCCTCAGCTTCTTGGCGAGCTCGCCCGCAAAACGGGAGGACTCGCGGTCACGGCAGCCGGTACGGATTCCATCCTAACCAGGGTTAAGATACAAACCACCAGCGAACGTGAAGAGAAAGACTACCCGATTACCCTGAACCCCCTGATGCCCCTCCTCGTGATCCTTCTTCTCGTATTGGAATGGACGATTAGAAAACGGAGGGGGATGATTTGAAAAGAAAGAATACAGAAGTCTGAACCATGATTTATCGGATTAAAGGATTACCTTGATTTATTAATAAAACATCAGGATAATCCTGGAATCAAGCGAATCATGGTTCAGACTTTCTTTGCTTTGTACCCTATCCTCTCAGAAGACCGATCTCATTCCTCAGATTATAGTTCCCCTTATTCCCTGCAATCACGGCAGAAAAATTCTAAAAAATAATAGTATTTCCTCTTGACTTCGTGTTTCTATCGTGTTATGATATTTATAATTATAACACAGACAGAATACGACAGAGATATATCATGCTATGGTCGGGTGCGGAATTACTATTGGATAGTGTCCGACATCATTGCGAAAGGGGGAGCAAGGGCATGAAAGTAAGTGTGGTCTTGATTATTCCGTTCCTTTTCTGTGCCGATATGGGTGTATCAGAGGAAAACGCCGATTTCCCGGCGATGAAAATCGATCACCTGTATACGGGAGAAGAGTTTACGAATCTTTCCGGCGGCATCAAGAAAGGGCATTCACACCGGAGCCGTCTCGATCTCACAATTACCATTGATACAGAGAAGGCCGGATTGTGGAAAGGGGGGGAGCTGCAACTCTGTTATGAAAACGGCCTCGGCAAGGGGATCACCAGGGAATATGTCGGGGACCTGCAGGTGTTGAGCAACATCGACGCACACGATTTTTCCCAGATCAGTGAATACTACATCGGTCAATTCTTTCTGGAAGGCCGGCTGCATTTCAAGATAGGCAAGCAGGATGCAAATAATGATTTCAATGTCACCGAACCGGCTCTGGATTTCATCAATTCCTCGTTCGGTCTTATGCCGAATGTACCGTTGCCCACGTTCCCCAATCCGAGCCTGGGAATTTCCGGAACCTGTTCTTTACATGAAAGCATGTCCCTGGGAGCGGGATTGTATGACGGAAAAGGAAAAGGGGGCAGCTGGGGATTTTCAACAGCTTTCGGTCCCGATCCGGTGAGCTGTGCTGTGGTGGAATATGGAATTTCCCATAGTTTTTTCGGCGCCGGGAAGGTCAAGCTCGGTACCTGGCGTCACAGCGGAAAATATTCTTCATTCACGGATAACAAGGTACGGTCCACCACCTATGGCGGATACCTGATTCTGGAACACAAGATGACAGGGTCAATAAAAAATGAACACTGCCTCGACTCTTTTTTCCAGTATGGTTTTGCTCCCGGAGAGTTCAATGAAGTAAAAAATTACCTCGGTTTCGGTTTAAAAATCTCTCGACTTATCGGGTTCAGGCCCAATGACAGCTTCGGAATCGGCATGGCCAGGGCTGGGATTGGCGATGTACTTTGTGGAATGAAATGCGAGACGGCATGTGAAATGTATTATCTGGGAGCTTTTCGGAAAGCTATCACGATTCAGCCGGATATTCAGTACATTATCAACACCGGGGGAACGAACAAGGATTCTCTTGTAGGAGGAATACGGTTCAGCCTGAGAATAGATTCGCCTTGAGTTTTGCAATAATTTCTTGCCTCTGTGTTTTTATCGTGTTATAATATACCAAAATAATAACACAGAAAGGGTGAATATCATGGCGGATCATGACCTGGTCAGGTTCGGAGTCTCTATCAGCGAGGGGCTCCTCGATAAGTTTGATGCGCTCATCGAAACAAAGGGATATACAAACCGCTCGGAAGCCATCCGCGACCTTATCCGTGACCGGCTGGTCGAGGTCGAGGCGCAGGATAGAACCGATGCGATGAAAGCAATCGGCACCATCACGATTGTCTACGATCATCACACCCGTGAAATCGGTGACCGTCTGACCGACATCGCCCATGACCACTATGAGATGATCCTATCCAGCATGCATATCCACTTAACCCATTCTTCCTGCCTCGAAGTGATCCTGGTCAAAGGATGCGGGAAGGAAATCCGCAAGCTGGCCGACCGTTTCATCAGCATACGGGGCGTGAAACACGGCAAACTCGTCCTGACCGGTTTGGTAGAGGACGAATTATAGAAAGGATTCAGGCTATGCATATACCTCCGGGATTTTTGAAACCTGAAATCTGGGTACCCATGACCGGTGTCACTGCCGCCGGTGTGGGGTATGCCCTGAAAAAAACCGGCGAGGTCATCGATGACCGCCGGACCCCGGTAATGGGAGTCATGGCCGCTTTCATCTTTGCGGCGCAGATGGTGAATTTCCCGGTGGCGGGAGGAACCTCCGGCCACCTGATCGGAGCTGCGCTCGCTGTCGCCATTTTCGGGTTATGTCCATCCATGGTGATCATGGCTGCGGTTCTCCTGGTACAGGGACTGCTATTCCAGGACGGGGGGCTGGACGCCCTGGGCGCCAATATATTCAATATGGGCATTTTCGGCTGCCTCATGTCAAGCCTGGTCATCGGGCTGGGAAGAAAGCTGGGGGAGCGGGCGTTCTACCCCTCGGTGATCCTGGCCGCCTGGCTTTCGGTGCTCGGCGCGGCGGTTTTGTGCGCTTTCGAGCTGGCCTTTTCCGGAACCAGCCCGCTTGAAATCGTTCTTCCGGCAATGACAGTGATTCATGCGGTTATCGGTGCGTTCGAAGGAATCATCACCGTGTTTGCCCTTCGGTTCATTTTTGCAGTCAATCCGGCGGTGAAACGCCTGCATGCGGGAGTGACGCCATGAAAAAATTCGTGCTTGTCATGCTGGCCCTGTCGCTGGTGACCGCTGGGGGGCTGTCCTGGTTCGCCTCCACGCATCCGGACGGCCTGGAAAAGGTGGCGCAGGACTTGGGATTCGCATCAAAAGCCCAGAAGCCGGCGCACACCGTTCTTCCCGATTACACCATTCCGGGCCTCATGGGTTTTCTTTCCAACGGCCTGGCGGGGATTATCGGGGCAGCGGTTACTTTTGGAGTGGTCATGCTGGTAGTGAGGATCGTAAGCCGGAGAAGGAAGAAAGAAGAAACTCACCCCTTGGATCCCCTCTCTTGAAAAGAGAGGGGTACGTTTCCAGCGGGGCTGCTTTTAAACCTCACCCTCTCTCATATTCAGGAGATGGGGTAACTCGCGACGGGCAATATCATTACCCTCTCCTAATTAGGAGAGGGTGGCCGAAGGCCGGGTGAGGTTTTGACAGAACTGAATACTTTGTAACACTTTTTGCCGGATCAACTTTCAAGGTTTCATAAAGATTGGAATGCATCTTCCATGCACCATACCCACATTGACCGCTATGCCGGGCTGGAAAGTCCCATACATGCTCTCGATTCCCGCGCCAAGCTGATTGCCGCCCTTGCCTTTGTTATCCTGGTGGTTCTCACCCCGGACGGCTGGTTCCTCTCGTTCGCCATCTACTCTCTCCTGGTTGGGGCAGCGATACTGGCCTCGCGGGTTCCGCCGGTCTACATACTCAAGCGCTCCCTTACAATCATGCCGTTCGCGCTGGCGGTTTCGGTGTTCATCCCCTTTGTCACACCGGGGACCGCGCTCTGGACATTCCATTTTGGGCCTCTTTCCGGGCAGGTCACGGGCGAAGGGCTGGTGCGGTTTTTTTCGCTCTCGCTCAAAGCTCTGCTCTCGTTTTTCGCCACGATCTCCCTGGCGGCGACAACGCCGTTCGGGGAGCTCATGAAAGCAGCCGGAGCGCTCGGCCTGCCCGCTAAAATGGTGGTGGTGCTGTCGTTCATGTACCGCTACCTGTTCATCATTATCGACGAAGCCTCGCACATGATCCTCGCGCGTGACCTGCGGGGCGCCGGCGGGAAATCGCTTCTCCTCGCTTCGGGGGGGATTGTCGGAGCGCTCCTGGTTCGGAGCTTCGAGCATGCCGAGAAGCTCTATTACGCCATGCTCCTCCGGGGGTATACCGGGAAGCCGGTCACCCTACACCCTTCTCACCTGCACGCCCGTGACATCGCACTCACCGGCGTGTTTCTCACCTGCACTTTTGCCGGTCTAATCCTGGGGAAGCTGCTCCATGCCTGAAGCCTGCATCGCCTTTCGCGATTTTTCCTATACCTATGAAGATGGGGACGGAACCCGCGCGCTCACCGATGTGACCCTCTCCATCGCCCGCAACGAATCGGTCGGCCTCATCGGCCATAACGGCTCCGGAAAATCCACCCTTCTCATGCACACGGTCGGCATCCTCGAACCGGACTCCCGGGTGACTGTCTCCGGGCTCCCGGTGAGCCGCGAGAACCTGAAAACAATCCGCCGCCGGGTGGGCTATGTCTTCCAGAACCCGCGCGACCAGCTTTTCATGTCTACCGTGGCCGAAGATGTTGCTTTCGGCCCGCTCAACCTGGGCATGTCCCCTGCGGAAGCCCTTGCCGCCGCCGATAAAGCCCTCGCCCTGGTCGGCCTCGAAGGGTTCGACGAGCGCACCCCCTACCATCTCTCCGGCGGTGAAATGCGCCGCGCCTCGATAGCCACCGTTCTCTCCATGTCCCCCGATATTGTGGTCATGGACGAACCTTCCTCCGGCCTCGACCCGCGCGCCAAACGTGAGCTGGCCGCGCTCATCCGCTCCCTCTCCTGCACCCGCCTCATCTCCTCCCACGACCTTGATTTCATCCGCAACTGCACCGACCGTATTATTCTCCTCAGCCACGGCCGGATTGTCGCCGACGGCCCGGCGGGGGAAATACTGGATAATAAAGGGATGCTGGAAGGGAACGGGTTGTGAAAGGATTACCCCCAAACCCCTTGCTCTCTCCCCGCTTTTGCCGTACATTTACGGTTCGATATCATGAGTCATTTTTGTCTTCAGGCTTCATTGGGAGACTATGCTGCCGAGAGTTTCCAATAGAAACACAACAAAATGGCATCCACAGAAACAGGTTGAGAGCAGTTTCATGAAAAGAAGAACGTTTCTATCGTTGATCGTCCCGGCGGCGGTGCTTGGCGGTGGTTGCGCCCTCCGCCCGTTTCATTTTATCCAGATGGCCGACACCCAGCTCGGTTTCATCGACGGTGGAAAGGATGGGAACAACTTTACCGCCGAAACGGAGATGCTGGAAAAAGTGATGTCCGGGATAAACCACATGGAACCGGTGCCGGCGTTTGTAACGGTATGCGGCGACATGACCAACAGTGCCGGCCATAAGGGACAGATTGCCGAATACAAGCGGCTCATCGGGCTTATACGTCCGGATATTTCCTGTTACCAGGTTTCCGGGAACCATGATTTCAAAGGGAAACCGACCCGTGAAAACCGCGCGTTATATGCGGAAACCTATGGCCCGGACCGCTACTGGTTCGAGCGGAACGGAGTCATGTTCATTGTTCTGAACAGCGCACTCATCCATGAGGCAAAAGACTGCCCGGAGGAAGCGGAGGCCCAATGGATCTGGCTGAAGGATGTTCTCGCAGCCGACCGCGGCGCCGGGAAAATAGGAAAGGTCGTTTTCATGCACCATCTCTTTTTCGATCGCGTCATCGATGAGGAAGACGGGTATTACGCCATACCCGGAGAAAGCAGGCGGAAGTACCTTGACCTTTTCGCCGAATACGGGGTATATGCCGTGTTTTCGGGGCACCGTCATACGACCATTCCGGAAAACAGCTATCGGGGAATACGGCTTATCAATACCAACGCCGTCTGCAAATCATTCGACAACAATCCGGGACTCCGGGTTGTGCGGGTACTCCCGGATGGTTTGCATCATGAATTCTACCCATATAACCGGCTGCCGGAAAAGATAATTTTGTAACCTCAAAGAAAAATCCCCCCGCCGCTATGCGGCGACCCCCTTATCGAAGGGGGTAAAAAAGCATTGTGAAGATAAACAATGCTTGTGGCGAATTCTCCCCTTAACAAGGGGAGATACCGACAGGCAGAGGGGATCTCTGACTCAATAAATTGTTATGAATACTTTTTTATGAATTATCAGTATTGGGAGACTATGCTGCCGAAAGTATCCATCATCATAGCGGTCGGTATTCCGGGGAGGTATGTGGAGGAATGCGTCGCCCGCTGCCTGGCTCTGGACTCCCCCGATTTCGAGATCATCGTGCTCCCGGACAGTGAGTGGACTCCGCCGGACAGGAGGGTGCGGGTCATCCCGACCGGGAAGGTGCGCCCCGCGGAAAAGCGCGACTGCGGAGTGGAGAACGCCGCCGGGGAGATTGGACAATGTCACCTGAAATTCATAGGCAGTTCCTGGTTTAAGATGAAATACCGAACCGGCAAGACAGTTTCTTTTCCACTGCTTCTGAAGATAGGCCATCTCTCCCGGCATTGTCGCTTTTATCTGACCGATCATATATGGTTCTTTTAGTGTAACCGCCTGAGATACCAGTCGAATAAGAGGCATGGCGTCATGCCAGGTTTTTGATCCCTGCTCGCGGAATTTGACATGTGCTGTTGCATTTCCGTTGTCATCGCCCAAAACCTTCCATTCCAGGCCGACACACCGTATCGTGGCAACTGCGGACAATTGTCCTGCTTTAACATCGTTTTCAGCGCATGCATACGTGGCAACAACACTGTTCATCAACAAGAATAAAAAAACAAATGCTTTATAATTTCTGATTCCATAGTTGAGCATATTTTTCCCCTTTGGACCCGAATTATACATATATGATGATCCGGCAAAAAATATAAAAAAGCTCTCTGAATTTACGAAAACCTCATCCGGCTTTCGGCCACCCTCCGTCCCTGCTGTTCCTGGGGTGACATGCAGCTTCAGTGATTCCATGAGACTTCCTTTATCGCCCTACAAAGTGAGTTTAATTACAGAACAGGTTTTGGTCTCATTAATATAGGCAGAAAGGGTCTTCAAAATGTCTAAGTTTTGGAAGTCACTGCACTCTTGGGAAACGAAGAACTCGAGCTTCCGCTTATCAATACTTTACCTCCAAGCTCAATCTCTTTCAGGCCTTCAATCGGGGACTATGACTCTCCGGCCCTCCAAAAAACCTCTTGACAAAATCCCTCCCAAATAATATCATAGTGATATCATTTCGCTATCACACACAAGGAGGTTTTTCATGGAAGCGATTCGTGAGTACAAAGCTTGGAGATTCAACGGATTTCTCGCACTTCTGCTCATTCTCGCCGCTTGCGCCATCGAGTTTTTTCTCATGCGCACGGTTGCGCTGAACCACGCCGTGGCGCTTCTCTGGATTGCGATTCCGCTCGCGATCTGCATTGCCGTTTCCTTCGGAGGCTATGTCATCGTCCAGCCGAACGAAGCCCGCGTTCTCATCTTTTTCGGAAGGTATGCGGGGAGCGTCCGTGACGCCGGATTCTGGTGGGCCAACCCGCTCACCGTCAAGCGGCGCGTTTCCCTTCGGATCAATAATTTCACCAGCGAGAAGCTGAAGGTGAACGATCTCAACGGCAATCCCATCGAAATCGCCGTCGTGGTGGTCTGGCGGGTGGTGGACTCCGCAAAAGCCACATTCGATGTCGAGAGTTATCAGCAGTTCGTGAACATCCAGAGCGAGACCGCCATACGGTCGATGGCGTCTCAATACCCCTATGATGCTCACGACGACAGCAAGCCATCGCTCCGTGTGAGCCGGAATGAAGTATCGGATGATATGAGGAAACAGATCCAGGCGCGATTGGATGTCGCGGGAGTCGAGGTATCGGAAGCGCTCATCAATCACCTCGCCTATGCCCCGGAAATCGCCCAGGTCATGCTCAGGCGTCAGCAGGCCGAAGCCGTTATCGCGGCCCGTCAGCGGATAGTGGAAGGCGCGGTCGGCATGGTGCAGCACGCGCTGCAGCTTTTGAGCGAGAGCAAGGTTGTCGAGCTCGACGAGGAGCGGAAAGCGGCCATGATCAATAACCTGCTGGTGGCGCTGGTCTCCGAGAGCCAGGCAACACCGGTCATTAACACCGGGACCCTCTACACATGAGCGAGCGGAAAAAATTCCTGCTCCGGCTGGACACCAGGCTTTACGATGTGCTGGAGAAATGGGCTGCGGACGACCTGCGGAGCGTCAACGCCCAGATAGAATACCTCCTCACCGAGGCGGCGCGGAAGGGGGGACGGCTGCCTTCCAGGAAGACAGATGAACAGCGAGAGGAAGATTCATGAAAACCGGTCTGAATTAAAGATTTATACAGAAACTGTATAAATGATAGTTGGCGATAGAGAAAAGAGGGAAAAATGAATAGAGCATTGGTTCTGGCCGCGGCGCTTGCACTTTCAACTGCCGTCGCGCATACCTGGCCATTCCACATCGGGAAGGAGATACCTAAGGAGTTCTGCAGGAAGTATGAACTTTTGGCAGAGATTCTTCCAGATAAGACAATTAAGAACTTTGAGAACGTACCGCGGCCTTCTGCGATGATAGAACCAAAGCGCGTCATTCTCATAAGCGGTGAGATCATGGAAGTTGAGACTGTTATCAAGGTGAAAAAGGAGGGGAAGTCTGCCTTTCTTGTTGCGTTCAAAGGTTCGTCTCTATCCTGGATTCTTGCAGAAGGAAAGGCTGCTTCACAGTTGGCTGTTGTTCAGAGTGACGAAAAAGACCGCAGCCGCTCAAAGAATTTTGTTTTCACACGGACAAATGTACTCCCTGCCGATCAGTGAAATCAGCGGAAAATTTTTTTGCCAATAACTCATAGAGGAAACCGGAATGCCATCAAGTACTTTGAACACGCCTAAGCAGACTAACCGGTTGCTCGCTGTAATCGCGATTCTTTACATCCTGTCATTGACATCCGGCTTTGCGATGAGCCGCCTCATACCGGAAGCGATCCCTTCCTCTATGCAGACCTATATACAGAAAGCTAACGTAAACCAGATTGAGCAGATAGAAAAGGTTTTTGGCAAATACCGACAATCGTTGCGTGAAGGACAGTTAGGAACAATCGCAGTTTGCAGCGGAATAGTGTTCGGTATAAATCTGCTGGGAGATTTTGTACAATTCACTTTGTACAGTATTTTGATAGTACCGGTTGTTTTCACTCTCGCTTTCGGCGGCTGGATACAGGGTATAGGGCTGGCGGGTATACACGGTTCTTCTTTTGTATCCGTTGTTTTGTTTCTGCTCATGGGATTCCTTGAATGGAGCACGTATGTTATTGCGACAGCGGCGGGTATAAATATCGGTCTTTCCTTCGTCTTTCCGAGGAGACAGGGGGTATCCTCACGCCGGCAAGCATTTAAACGTGCATGGAAGGATGGAGGTCGATTGTATGGGATTATCTCACTCATTCTCGCTGTCCAGGCGGTTTTTGAAGTCCTCTATGTCCGGAAAGTTTTGCTCATGGGTGGATCAGGCGTACCGCTGATGCCGTACTAGGCAGAGGCAAAACAACACTCTACTTTCAGGCAACCTTGAACTGTATATTTTCCAAAATCACTGAAGGAAGTTCGCCTGCTCCCAAAACTTCTCTCGCATCGAGAATTTCAATCCCTACAAGGATTTCTCCTTCTCCGATGTTGAGCGCAATTTCATCGGTCAGTTGAAGGGTACGGCATTGATGTTCACCTTCAATCAATCGAATGTAGAGGGCGTCGACCTCGGAATCATACTTGATTTTCATAAATGTTACCTCAGAAATAGAATGTATAAACGGTTATGACCAAAATATCTTCATTTTCTTCCGTGATGACCGCTGCAACCTGTTTTACTGTTCGAGAGCATGTCGGGAAAAACGAATACGCTGCATGTGAAAATCCTCGTTATCTGAAATATACTCGTCAATCCCAAATTTCATTTCATCCGATTTGTTTGTATTTCAGAAAGTCTCGATAATAATCATCTCTCATAGTATAATCATATTCCAGCCGTTTTCAACACCTCTCTCCGGAATCATTTGAAATTTATTGGGCAAACAGCTATTTTACCTATCTTCTCTATCCTGCAACCTCTCACAAAAAAGGAGAACAAAGGTGAATTTCAAGGATGATCTCGAGCTTTTCTCATGGATGAAAAACAATATCTACACCGCGGTGGTGTGCGACGCCCTGGACCAGGTGGGATACCATGATCAGGCGATGGACGGCAGGATCCGGCCGCTCCATCAGGACTTTGTGATTGCGGGAAGGGCGCGCACCGTGCTCTGGATGGACATCTACCAGCCCATCGAGGAAGACCCCTACGGCAAGGAGATCGAGTCCGCCGATGCGCTCCGCCCGGGCGATGTCTCGGTGCACTCTACCGACTTTTCGCTCCGGAACGCCCCCTGGGGAGAGCTTATGAGCACCGCCGCAAAAATGCGCGGCGCCCACGGCGCGATCATCGATTCCAACACACGCGATGTGAAAAAAATTCTAGCCCTCGGATTTCCGGTATTCACTGCCGGAATCAAACCGCTCGATTCCATGGGACGGGGCTATGTGGTGGATTACGACTGCCTTATCGAATGCGGCGGGGTCAAAGTCCGTCCGGGCGAGCTGGTGTTTGCCGATTATGACGGCATCGTCGTTGTCCCGAAAGAAGTGGAAGAAGAAGTTCTCCGGATAGCCGAACACAAGGTGACCGCCGAGAACAATACCCGGAGAGAACTCTTCGAGGGTAGACTTTTAAGGGAAGTATATGACAAATATGGGGTTCTTTGAAAAGAATGAATAGAAGAATCCTGAACTCGTTGCCGCTTCGCGGGAACGATAAAACCGTTTCAGAATCTATATACGTTTCAAATATTTTCACATGGATTTCGGGAAAGGATGGGAAACCAGATGTATCGGAATGGAGGAGTTACGATGCGCAGAATGTGGTTCTCTATGGGTTTAGTACTGTTTCTTTCGGTTTCGTCTGCACTGCCTGCAGAGAAGCAGTCGCCGGAACAGGCAAAGGAAACTATTAAGAAAGCAACCCTTTTCTTCAAGTCTATCGCAACGAACGGCGGATATGTCGGTTTATACTCGACCGATCTCAAACAGCGCTATGGGGAAGCCATTTATGAAAAGGCATCGGCCGACGAGATCTGGGTACAGCCTCCCGGAACGCCGACAGTCGGAGAATGTTACCTCAGGGCATACAAAGCGACCGACGAAATAATGTACCTTGACTGCGCCCGTGCAGCAGGACTCGCCCTTGCCTGGGGACAGCGAAAGGAAGGCGGCTGGGACCACAGGGTTGACGTTTCTCATCTCATCCAGGCTTCGCCGCCGATCAGGAAGAGCGGGCGCTGCTCGTTCGATGACGATATTTCACAGGGTGCGCTGACTTTTCTTATCCGCCTCGATGTGGTAATCGACGAGCGGTGGCTGACCGATTCCATAAACCTTGCGATTGAATTCCTCAAGGAAGCGCAGTTCGACAACGGCGCCTGGCCGCAGTGGTACCCGCTCATCGGGGGCTATAGCGATTACTATACATTCAACGATAACGCCATAAACGATTGTATTCGTGTTATGCTTTTCGCCCACGAGCGCTATGGCCGCGAGGACTGCCTGAAGAGTGCGAAGCTCGGAGGGGATTTCATCATCGCTTCGCAGCTCCCTGCCCCTCAATCGGGCTGGGCGCAGCAGTACTCCCATGACATGAAACCGGCATGGGCGCGTGCGTTTGAACCCCCCGGCGTCGGCAGTGCGGAGACGGGGCAGCAAATAAGAACCCTCATCGATATTTATCTGTATACCGGCGAGAAGAAATATCTTGAACCGATACCGAAGGCTATCGACTGGCTGAATCGTTCCAAAGTCACCGATAATACCTGGTCGCGATTAAACGAAGTGGGGACCAACCGGCCGATCTACGGCGATGTTGACAGCAAAGTTCACTACACGCTCGGTGAGATCAGCGAAGAACGCCGCACAGGCTACTCCTGGCAGAGCGGGTTCGGGATACCGGGCGCGATCCAGGAATACCGCGATCTCATGGAGCAGGGAATAGACCGTTTCCGCGCAAACCGCTCCAAACCTCTTACCACGGCAGAGAAGAAAAAGCGTCTCGAAGACCTTGCCCCCCGTACTGCCGCTGCAATCGGCGCGCTCGATGAACGCGGGCGCTGGATTGAGAAGGGCGCTGGGAAGAACACTGGGATGATATCATGCATCTCGTTTGTCAGAAACATGAATATTTTGATATGGTATATCGAACTGGTAAAAGAGACGCAATGACAATGTTAGTAAATAATTCTGAGAACCTCCTTCTTTTTCCTTAATTAAATCCGATTTTTTTGTCGAAATTCAATGAGATTCATATTGTAAAGAACACATTTGTTATTTATAATCATAGGCAGTCTCGTTCGAACCTTATTTACCATAAACCATACTCAGGAGGCATTGCATGGTAAAACGATTGGCGGCTGGTGCAATCTTTTCCGTTTTTGTCACGGCGTTCTTTCTGACCCCTTCGGTTTCGACGGGGCTGGAATCGAAGGAGCTGCATCTTGATGCATCAGGAATCGAGCAAGACGCCCAGCTCGTGAATCTGCGTCTGGATCATCAGAAAAATGACATCATTCTCGATGATACGGAGCTTATTGAAGATGACGCCCCGGCTACCGGAGTCCCCCAGGGATACAACGAGGGCGCTCGTAACGCCGAGTGGATTGAATATCTCAAAAAGGGTATCGTCATCAAAAAGGTGCTGATACTCGATAATCCCGCGGCCAACTCCGGAAGGCTGGTCTTTAAAGGGATGGAAGTGAAAGGGAACAAAGAGCCGCTGCATCTCTCGCTGAACGGAGTGGAATTCGAGAGACCGGCCAGCGTGTTTGCATACCCTTTTGCCAGGGAGTATATCGATTATGCTCCCAATGACCGCTGGTTCTTCATCGATATGCCGGTCGGGGCGCTCAAGAAAGGCGAGAACGAAGTGCTCATGTGGGTAAACAGCGATTCGACCTCCTGGGAAGTGCTCATCGCCCTTGAAAAAGAGTTCGCCCGCGGCTCTCTGACCCGCACCCATCACCCCAACCGCTCCCTGAAAAGCCTGGACGGCGGTAAAACCTGGAGCGACAGCAAACTGGGGTTGAAGAACTCGGTGGACGGCGAGTATTCCGTCCGGTTCAGCCTGGACCGTCATGTCAAATCCGGACAGTATGTTTCCCCCATCATGGATATGGTGGACAATCAAAACCCCCTCAAAAGAAATATCCGGATTAACCACATTAAATACACCATGGGTATCGATGTGCCGGAGGGCGCCGCTGCCGCTGTTCAGACCCGGTTCGGCGCGAGTCCGCGGACCGGTGATTCTTCCTGGACCCCCTGGAGCGCCACGGAATCCGGGAAAGAATTCACCGACCTGGGGAACCGGCGCTATTTCCAGTGGAAAGTGGACATTTTCACCACGAACCCGCTGAAAACTCCCAAAATAAAGGATTTCACCCTTTCCGCCCAGTGGGAGGACCTCTCCCCGAACAAGGACCTGGGAGTTGGGGTGGAAGTAGTGTACAACGGGCATGTAGCCCGGTCTTCCTATCCTTTCGGGTATGAGAATCTCCTTCATCCGGAGCTCGAGAAATTTCGCAAGAATGCCCGGCTGGACAAAATAGTCGAAGGGGCATCAAGCGAATTCGAGGTGATGATGCGGCTTTTGAACTGGGCCTACCGCATACCGCTGACCTCCGACCAGTATTCCTGGAACTGGAATGATGTGGTGTCCATCCAGAAGGGGGAGCAGGGAATGCCCAAGCTCCAGATGGATTACAAAGGCAGGCGGCGCGATGCCATGTGCCTCTACAGCAACCAGGCGCTTATCGGAGCGCTCCTGTCTATGGGTTACCAGGCCCGTCACATCAACATCCACAGCGAGGCGGTGAGCGGCCACGAGGTGACCGAGGTCTGGTCGAACGAATTCAACAAGTGGGTCTATATGGACGCCACCCGCGATTATTACTACTTTGACAAAAAGACCGGGATTCCTTTCAATCTCCTTGAAAATCATAATCTGCTGGCCGAACAGGTACCGAGAGTGGAAACCTGGGAGCGCCCTTTTGTGCCCGAAATGGGCAAAGAGGTGGTCGGCCGGATCAACATAGGGATGCGCCAGGGCATAAATCCGTACAGCTCTGAACCGGACGGCCGTCACATCCTGGAGATCATCGGCCATTTCCGCATCATCCCGCGCAACGACTTTCTCACCCATCCGCTGCCCGTTCCTGTGCATACCGGCGCCACCATGTGGGGCTGGGACGGTTTCCTGAACCATTACGACGAGATATTCCCCAAGCGGTACGAATACCAGACATATTCCGACCGCGTCCTCGATTTCTACGAACCGCTCAACCAGGCCGAAGTGTACCTGAACGAGACCGGCGAGCGCGGGGTGCTGAATGTGGAAGTGAATACGTTCACCCCCGGATTCGACACCTTCCTTGCGAAGCTGAACGACGGGAAATGGGTGGAGCAGAAACAGCCGGTGTGGCTCTGGGCGCTCAAACCCGGGAAGAACTGCCTCGAGGTGCGGGTGAGAACCGTTCGGGGAGTGCTCGGCCCGGTAAGCACGCTGTGTGCGACGTATAATCCGTAACCCTGAACAGATGCCGAAACAAGTTCGGCATGACATGGTCACCCTGAACTTGTTGCCGCTTCGCGGGAACGGTCAAACCGTTTCAGGGTCTATCGGATAGAAAAGGCGATCATGAAACATTACGTAAAACCGGTTTCTCCCTGGGTCGCATTCAGCATCCTTTTGCTCATCTTCCCCGTAGGCTCTTTTGGATTGGAATCGCGGGAAGTGCGCCACGATGCCGCCGCCATCGAGAAAGACGCCCGTCTGGTCAGCTTGAAGCTTGATAGAGAGAAGAACGCGATAATGCTCGATGATACTGAGCTTGTCGAAGATGACGGACCCGGTTCCGGTGTGCCCGAGGGAATGGACGAGAGGGCAAAAGAGAGACCCTGGGTGGAAGCCCTGAAAAAGGGGATCGTAATCAAAAAAATACTTACGCTCGATAATCCCGCCGCTTTTTCCGCCCGGCTTCTTTTTGAGGGCACCGAAGCAAAAGGGAACCGTGAACCGCTCCATATTTCTCTGAACGGCGTCGAATTTCTGCGGCCCGCATCTCTTTTTGCTTTTCCTTACACACTACAGTACACCGAGTATACTCCTTATGACTGCTGGTATTTCATCGATCTGCCGGTCGGGGCGCTCCGGAAAGGCGAAAACGAGGTGCTCCTCTGGGCTGAGAGCGATTCCACCTCCTGGAAAGTGCATATATCCGCTGAGAAGGAATTCGCCCGCGGCTCGCTGACCCGCACTCATCATCCAAATCGCTCCCTGAAAAGCTCGGACGGCGGGAAGACATGGAGCGACAGCCGGCTCGGGCCGCAGGGCAATGTGGACGGGGAATATTCCGTCCGTTTCAGTCTCAACCATCATGTGAGGTCCGGGCAGTACATCTCCCCGGTCATGGACATTGTGAACGATCACAATCCGCTCAAGCGAAAAATCAGGTTGGAGAAATTCCGGTTCACTGTTGGCATGGAGACGCCGGAAGGGACCGCCGCCGCAGTGCAGGTTCGCTTCGGGGCGAGTCCCCGCGCTGACGATCCTTCATGGACGCCGTGGAGCGCATCAGAAAGCTCAGGTGAATTCACCGGCCTGGGGAACCGTCGCTATTTCCAGTGGAAAGCGGCCCTTTCCAGCACGAACCCGCTGAAAACTCCGAAAATTAAAAATTGCACCCTTGCCGCCGCATGGGAGGATCTCTCACCAAACAAGGAGGTGGGGGTGTCGGTTGAAGTGGTTCGGAACGGCCATGTGGCGCGCTCTTCCTATCCTTTCACCTATGAGAATATTCTGCATCCTGAGCTGGAAAAATACCGCAGGAACGCCCAATTGGACAAAGTAGTCGAAGGCGCTTCAAGTGAGTTCGAGGTGATGATGCGGCTTCTTAACTGGGCATACCGCATTCCGGTCACCTCCAACAAGTATTCCTGGAACTGGAATGACGTGACGCTTCTGGAAAAGGGCGAGAAAGGCATTCCCCGGCTTCAGATGGACTATAAAGCGAGAAGGCGCGACGCCATGTGCCTTTACTCCAACCAGGCGCTCATCGGTGCGCTCCTCTCTTTTGGACACCAGGCTCGCCACATTAACATCAACGGCGAATCGGAGAATGGCCACGAAGTGACCGAAGTGTGGTCGAACGAGTTCAATAAGTGGATTTACCTGGACGCCACCCGTGATTACTACTACTTCGACAGGAAAACGGGGAATCCGCTGAACCTTCTGGAAGTGCATAAACTTCTGGCCGCGCGGACAACGGATCCGGTTACCTGGGACAGACCCTCTATAATGAAAACGAAGACCGGTATCGCCGCTCCTGCCGGAGAGACCTCAACCGTGATCATATCCCCCATCGAAGTGGGAATTCGCGAAGGCGTCAATCCGTACCGTGTGGTCACGGATGCCCGGCACATCCTGGAAATTACCGGATATTTCCGTATCATTCCCCGCAACGATTTTCTTTCACATCCGCTGCCGGTACCGGTGCATACCGGGGCTTCCGCATGGGGATGGGACGGTTTTCTGAACCATTACGATGAAAAGTATCCACGCCGCGGCGAATACCATCTGGAGACTGACCGCGCCCTCGACTTCTATGAGCCGCTCAACCAGGCTGAGGTTTACCTGAACGAAACCGTCGAGCACGGAGTTCTGAATGTGGAAGTAAACACCTTTACCCCCGGATTCGATACGTTCCAGGTAAGACTGAACGAGGGGAAATGGGTGGAGCAGAAGCAGCCGGTTTGGCTCTTGGCGCTCAAAGCCGGGAAGAATTGCCTGGAGGTGCGGGTAAGAAACCTGCGCGGAGTGCTCGGCCCGGTGAGCAAACTGTATGTGACATATAATCCGTAACCGAACTTTGCGAGAAAAATATTTGCTCTTTCACCCATTCTTTTTCACTTTTACGAAAGGAACCGCAATGAAACGCCGTGAAGCAGCCTGTATGATTCCGCTTTCTCTCGCCGGTATCGCCGGAATTGTGACCGAAGCCCTCGGTCAGCCGCCTATGGAACGGAGAGGTCCCGGCATGGGGCCCGGCATGAGGCAGGGTATGAATCCTCCGGGAATGCCGCAGGGTCCCGGAGTGGGCTTGTATGCCCAGTATTCGCGGAAGGTGAAAGACAAGCTTGCCTGGATCCGCAAGACCCAGTCCGAGAATCTTCTCGAGGCTTCCTACGCTACCGCGCGCACCATCAAGAACGGCGGCCAATGCTGGAGTGTCTGGGACACCGGGCATTCGACCCAGAATGACCAGTTCCCCGGCCGTAACGGCGAGCCGGAAATCTTCTTTAACGATTTCAATGCTCAAAAAGTCAAAAAGAGCGATCTGCTCCTCGCCAACCGCTATCTCGGCCCCTACGAAGTCCTGACCGAGAAGGAAATATTCGTCATCGGCGGGCCCGCGCCCTGGGGGGGCGACGCCAGGGGATACGACCTCCTGACTCCAGAGGTGCAGAAATCCAAGCTCCGCCCGTACGCTAAAATCTGGATCGAAACGAACATCACCACCACCGACGGAGAGGTCTATATGCCGGGCGAGCCGGCGCCGATAGGGCCGTTCTCGGGAATACTCGGCATGGTTGAGTACTGGATGATTCTGGCCGATACCTGCCGGATACTTTCCGCCGACGGCTACAAGGGCAAAGTGAAAGGCGATGAGCCTCCGCTGACCGAAAAGGCCCGGTGGGTCAAGCAGGGCGAGCCGCTCATGGAGAATTATTTCGACACGGTCACGCAGCAGATCGAGATGATCGGCGCAGAGATGGGCGATATCAAGAAAATCGCAGGCGCGGCGGTTGAAGCGGTTCTTTCAGGGGGCACAGTCTATTACTACAGCCGCTACTATGTGGGGCTGGCCACCGAAGCGCTCGGGCGCAGAAGCGGGCTGATGCTCAATAAAACCATATATGACAATCCAAAGCAGACTGCCAAGCTCACCCCCAAGGATGTGGTTATCATGGGACTTTGCAAACCCGATGACGAGGTCGATCTCAAACATCTCGACCAGTTCAAGGCGGCTGGAGCTAAGGTCTACTCCATGGGCCCGGCGTCCCGCGGAGGCAGGGTTCCCGAAGGGAAAGCGG
This sequence comes from Candidatus Latescibacter sp., assembly GCA_030692375.1. Lineage (NCBI taxonomy): Bacteria > Pseudomonadati > Candidatus Latescibacterota > Candidatus Latescibacteria (ex Chuvochina et al. 2023) > Candidatus Latescibacterales > Candidatus Latescibacteraceae > Candidatus Latescibacter > Candidatus Latescibacter sp. The sequence continues at coordinate 23,029 of JAUYCD010000008.1, forward strand.
TTCCCAAGAGCACCATTCTCCATGTGGGCCGCTGCTGCGACGCCTACGGCCTCTATGCCATCCAGGGATTCGATCAGAAGGTCTGCCCGACCTCCGGGCCGGTGATGAACCAGGTCTTCTGGGCGCTCCAAATGGAGGTGGCGGAGGAGATCATCCGCCGCACCGGCAACACACCCGGGGTTTACTTCTCCGGAGCGCTCAAGGACGGTAACGAGCACAACTCCCTCGGGCGGCAGAGAGTGGAGGCAAGGGGGTATTGAACTCACTCCATAATCTCCTCTTGGAAGCGAGAGAGGAGTAAGCCATTATATGCTTTATTCTCTGCCTTTAATCCTCACCCCCTGTCCCCCTCTCCTAGTCAGGAGAGGGGGTAACTCATTATATACCTTGTTGTTACCCTCTCCTAATTAGGAGAGGGTGGCTGAAAGCCGGGTGAGGTTTTCGACAGAGTTGGAATCTTTTATCACTTTTTGCTGAATCATTCTATCATGCGCCTCCTTATGATTCTCATCCGGGTGCGCTCTTACTTCAGATACAGCATGCGTCCGACTGTTACCATCCCTTCATATCGAAGGGTGTATAGATAGACTCCTGTGCTCAGGGTCGAACCCGAACGGTTCACCGCGCTCCACCGCACACTATGTCTGCCGGGATTGACCGACTTATCCGCCTGTTCCCAGACTTTTTGACCGGTCATGGAATATACGGAAAGAGTGATATCTCCCTTTTTCCTGAGATTATATGTGAGCACAGTTTCGCCATTAAAGGGATTAGGTGCATTCTGGTAAAGAATTACCGGAGCGGGAATGACCTGTTCTTCAGAGACTTTTACAGCCGGTTTGACCGTGACGGTTCCGACCATCGATGTCTGATGGTATATGCAATAGTACGGATATACGCCAGCCTTCTGGAATACATAGCTGAATGTGGCATTTTGATTCATGTTCCCACTATCGAATATTCCGTCAGGTTTTCCCACTGGTCCGCTGGTTGCAGTATGTGCAAAAGATTCCTGATTTGTCCACTTTACGGTGGTTCCCACGGTAACAGAAATATTTTCAGGAATAAATACAAAATTTTTCATGCCAACCTGCACGATATTCTGCGCGACCGCATCGTTGTTGAATACTGCGAGAGGAAACAAGCCCGCCTGAATCAAAAGCCCGAAAAAAACAAGCAATCCTGAGCATGCACATGTCTTCATTTTTTTTCTCCTTTTCATTCGATACGTTTTTCAACCACGATGGTCGCGCAAGCCGAGTTAAAATGATATATATATAGTATAACATTAAATTTATATACCTCCAAGAAACATTTTTAAAATACAGGTTCTTTTCCTAAACCTCATTTTTGCCGTCCTGTCAACATTACTCTTCTGGGAACTAGTGTTAAGTCAATGCAATAAAGTTGGATTCATATTCCCCCCTTAACAAGGGGGGATGCCAAAGGCAGGGGGGATTTCTTCTTCCCGGCGAATAAAGATCCCCCCGCCGCTTGAGCGGCGACCCCCTTTTTAAGGGGG
>JAUYCD010000009.1 GCA_030692375.1 Candidatus Latescibacter sp.
TCCTGCCCCCTCCGGGGGAAGGATGTCCGAAGGACACGGGGTCCCCGCTCGTACGAAGTACGTGCGGGGTGGATTAAAGGGGGCTGCTTCAAATATCTACTTATGCAATTGGCTCAAAGTATTTTAAAATCAAGCTAATCCCATAATCCTGCGAATCATGGTTCAGACAATGAGGAAGGCAGCCACGATTAATTCAAACCACAACGGAGGAATTCCATGAGCTTCGGCAAATTCGACAAAATGCGGCGCAAACTCTTCACCCGCGGTGCATCGCTCCTAGGGGCGACAGTAACAGGGGCCATGCTCGCCTCAGGCGCGGAAGGCCAGACCAAAGCAAAACCGTCCGGAAACATACCAGTTCCCACGGGCGGGAAATATGCCAAATACAACGACAAGCTCCCCAAGCTGTTCACAGCGGTCATCCAGGATGTGATGGATGCCATGAATGTCCGCGATCAATGCATGGACCCGAAAGTCCGCCCGCTGCTGCCCGATATGCGCGCCTGGGGCGATGCGGTCACCATCTACCTGGAAGCGGTGAATCAGGTACCGAAAGAGCCATTCCAGATGGAAATGGAACTTATCGATGAATCAAAGCCCGGCCAGATCATCATAGCCCAGGCGAATGCGCCCAGGCTTTCCGCCTTCTGGGGCGGATTGCTCTCCAACGCAGCAGTAGGCCACAAGGTGGCCGGTGTCATCACCGACGGCGGCGTACGTGATTACGATGAAATTCTCGAATTGAATTTCCCCACATTCAGCGCCGGCCTGACCCCCTATGACTCTCTCGGCCGCATGGACGGAAAGAAACGGAATATCCCGATTGTCTGCGGCGGCGTGAAAGTGTCCCCGGGCGACCTGGTGTTCGCCGATAACGTCGGCGTCGTGGTGGTCCCGCAGGGCATTGCGGATAAGGTTATCGCCAAAGCCTGGGAAAAGGTACAGGGCGAGAACTTGGTACGGCAGGAACTGCGTTCCGGCGCTGGCGTAGTCAAAACATTTAAGAAATACCATATTCTCTGAAAAGTCGTGTGAACGTTGGTTTAATAATGTAGACCCTGAAACGGTTTTACTGTTCCCGCAAAGCGGCAACGAGTTCAGGGTGATGCTGTCATGCCGAACTTGTTTCGGCATCTATCAGTTCATAGAATTTTAAAACTGGTCGTTTTTAGTCGGAGGTAACCGTGGCACAGAATAACAGAAGAGGCTTCCTCACAGCCGCCGGTTTCGGGGCGCTGGCGACGGGAGCAGGAATTGCATCCTGTTCGGGTAAAAACGCCAAAGCAGCCCCAAAGCGCATCATGGTGGGCGGTTTCAGTCATGAGACCAATACGTTCAATCCCCGGAAAACCACTCTGGAGATTTTCAAGAAAAATATGAGCCTCGGCACTGAAGTCCTGCAGCGCGGCGGCCACATGGTTCATGGCACGGTCGGGGACAGCATCGGCGGATTTCTGGATGTGATGGAGATGTTCAATGTGGAACTTATCGGCTCCATTCGAGCCGGCGAGGGACAGGGGATTGTTACGAAGGAAGCATTTGACTACATTACCGGGGTTATGCTGGACACGCTCGACAAAAACCCGGTCGATGCCGTTTACCTCAGCCTCCACGGAGGCGGGGTCGCCGAGGACCATCCGGACATGGAGGGAGATACGCTCGCGCTCATCCGCAAGAAAGTCGGTCCCGGGGTGCCCATTATGTTCACCATGGACCTGCATTGCAAGCCCACCAAACAGATGACCGAAGTGGCCGATGCGGTGAGCGTCTACCGCACCTATCCGCATGTGGACGCTTTCGAGGTCGGGAAAGAAATCGCCGATATCATGCTGGGAACGATGTTCGGGAAAATCAAGCCGGTCATGGCAGTGCGGAAGCTCCCCCTCATGATAGGGCCGCCTCTGAACGTGGTCACAAGCGACATGCCCATCAAGCTCGTTTACGACAAGGCGAAGGAGATGGAGCGCACCATCCCCGGCGTTCTCAATGTCTGCCCCTGCCACGGTTTCATGCAGCAGGATGTCCCCACCCAGGGCGCCGGAGTTCTGGTGACTGTGGACCGCGACCGCGCACTGGCCCAGAAGCTTGCGGATGAACTCGGCGACCTCATGTTCTCCTACCGCAAGGATTACTGGGTACACCTTCCCTATCCTGACGAGACCATCCGCAAGGCGCTTGAGCTGAACCGCAAGACCGGCAAACCGGTAGCCATTGCCGACGGCGGCGACAATATGGGCGCGGGAACTCCGGGCGACGGCACCGCGCTCCTTGCCCAGATTTTGAAACAGGGGGTGAAGAAAGCCTTCGTCCAGATATGGGACCCGGAATCGGCAAAGAAATCGGCCGCTGCGGGTGCGGGCGCCACCGTGACTCTGGATGTGGGCGGCAAGTCCGACGCCCTTTACGGCCCGCCGGTAAAAATCACCGGCAAGGTGGCTGCGGTCTCCGATTTCTCCGGGAAGGAGAATCCCGCCGCGCGTATCGAGGCAAACGGCATTACCATCCTTGTCAATACAGCTCAGATCGGCCCGAACGATCAGAAGAATCTGCGCGCCATCGGCGTCGATCCCTCGAAATATGTCATGGTGGTCTGCAAGGGAGGATTCGCCTTCCGTCCGCAGTATCCGAACACTGTTTACGAATACATCATGAGCAACACTCCGGGATATGCCTCGGTGGACTTGAGTACATTCAAGTTCACCCAGATTCCGCGCCCGATTTACCCGCTGGATACTATCTGAGTGCGGTCTGGTTAAAACCGAAAGGATGTGAAATCATATGCAGCGAAGAAAATTTATTAAAAGGTCCGTCAGCCTCGGCGCTCTCGCGGTTACCGGGGTTGCCGGGCTGGTTTCTGCACCCTCTCTTGCCCAGACCGGAACCGCACGAAGCACCGTTCGCTCCGGAAGGAAAAGGGTCATGGTAGGCGCTTTTGCCCACGAGACAAACACATTCAATCCTTTCATCACCGATGTCGATGCGTTTAAAAACCGTGCCCGCTACGGCACTGATGTTTTGAAGGACAGCGGGTGCATCGGCGGTTTCATGGAGATCATGAATCAACACGGCCAGGAAGTGGAATGTATCGGCGCAGTGAGCTCCGGCGCCAGTCCCGCCGGGACAGTGACAGCAAAAGCATTTGATTTTGTGAGCGGCGCCATGCTCGATTTTCTCGACAAAAACCAGGTGGATGCCGTGTACCTCAATATCCATGGCGCGATGGTGTGCGAAAACCATCCGGACGGCGAGGGCGCGCTGGTGGAAATGGTTCGTAAAAAAGTTGGGCCGAATATCCCCATCATGCTCACCGCAGACCTCCATGCAACCCTGACCCAAGCGAAAGTCAATAATTCCAACTCTGTCAGCGTATACCGTACCTATCCCCATGTCGATATGCGTCAATGCGGTATAGAAACCGCCTGGGTGATGCTGAAGACTCTGAGAGGCGAGATAAAACCTGTGGTAGCCTTCGCCAAGCGCCCCCTGATGATCTGCCCTCCGCTCAATGTTCTTCCCAACGAGATGCCCATGAAACTTACTTACGACCGCGCCCGCGAAATGGAGCGCACTCTTTTCGGAGCGCTTCTCGCCTGCCCGGCGCAGGGATTCATGCAGCAGGATGTGCCGGAATGCGGGGTCGGCGCCGCGGTGACTATCGACAGAAACCGTGAGATGGCGCAGAAGATGGCAGATGAGCTGGGCGATATCATGTTCGCCCACCGTAAGGAATACTGGGTGCATCTTCCCGATGCAGCCGAAGCGGTCAGTCTCGCCATGCAGTCGAAAAAACCGCCGGTCGCCATCTCCGACGGCGGTGATAACATCGGCGGGGGAACGCCGGGCGACGGTACCGCGCTCCTCCGTGAAATCCTCAAACAGGGTGTAGACACAGCGTTTGTGCCGATTTGGGATGCCGAATCCGCCGGAAAAGCTGCGGCGGCGGGAAAAGGCACAACCGTTTCCCTGGATGTAGGCGGGAAATCCCATCCCTTCTACGGTCCTCCGGTATCTTTGACCGGTCAGGTGGTGGCTGTTTACATTTCCGCAGACAAGAATGATATTTCAGCTCGGGTCGATGTGAAAGGAGTATCCGTCCTGCTCAACTCCCGCCCGATCGGTCCAAGCGATATGGGCCGTCCGAACGCCCTGGGCATCTATCCCGAAAAATACCGGATGACCGTATGCAAAGGAGGCTTCGCTTTCCGCACTACCTACCGGCCGGATACCTACAGTTATATTCTGGCGGATACTCCTGGTTTCACTTCCACCGGGATTAAAAATTGGACGTACACGAAAGTCAAGAGGCCGATCTATCCGCTGGATGATATCTGAACCATAGAATTGAGAGGAGTGCCTGGCATGAAAAAACCAAAGGCAACACCGTTTACCGCTTGCCTGGGTTTGATGGTCTGTCTATTAGCGTACACAGCGGCAGGAAACGCCCAGAACCAGCGTACACGCTCCGATATGCCGAACACCGGCGTTTCTTCAAACCTCGAACCCGGTGTGGTGAAGAAACTGAAAAATCTCCCGGAAACCGAGCTCGCTCCCGGAGTCAAGGGCCGCATGTACTGGGGACGGGGAGCGCTGGTGAACTGGATGACTCTGGCCCCCGGCGCGCAGATTCCCAGGGAAATTCTTCCCGGCGATCGGATCATGGTGGTCATGAAAGGCTCGGTGGAGCAGTTCATCGATGGGGCTTTTGTTCCCATGATCGCCATCGAGTATCAGCGCATGACACCCATATCGGGAAATCGCGCGCGCAACGATTTCGTGTATCTGGCCAAGGGCGCCCCGAACGCGCTCAAAGCCGGAACGAACGGCGCTGAAATTTTGGAGGTGTATTCCACGTTACGCTCCGATTACCTGAAAAAAGCTGGTGCATCCAATGTTATCGCCAGTTCTCCCGAGGGGAAATACAGCCTCGCGCCATCGGTCAGGCTCGGCAAGGTATACAATCTCCACGATGTTCAATTCACTCAGTTAGGCGAGGGGGCTTATTCGCGGTTTATCTGGGGTAGAGGTGTTCAGCTTGGCTTCCTGCGGATGGATGCCGGTTCTTCCATGCCTCTTCAAAAGGCCCCCGAAGAAGAAACGATGATCGTCCTCCGCGGTACGATGGATAACAAGGTTGCAAATGATGCCCGCCCTATGGGGAAAGGTGACATTCTCCTTTTGCCCTCCGGTATGGCTAACAGCGGTACTGTCGGCGAATTTGGCTGCGATGCCCTGGAAGTATTCTGGCCGATGAGGCCGGATTTGGATATCCGTAACAAAAAGCTGGCGGCTTATCGCGCCATCATCCCGGAAGGTGCGGAAATCGAGTTGGTAGTTGACGGCGCCAAAAAAGGCCCCGGCCTGCTCTACTGTGAGGGCCCCACCTGGATCCGTGGGAAACTCTATTTCTCCAGCATGGGTTACGATGAAAAGTGGACGGGCGATCCGGCGGTCAGCGCCACAGTGGAAATGGACCCGAACGGAACGTATCGGTATATTTCGCGGGGGATCGAAACGAACGGAACGTTCCCTCTCCATAACGGTAATCTGGCTGTGTGCGACATGTACGGACACCGGGTGATCGAGATGTCCACCAAGGGCGAAATAATGCGCACGATCGCCGACAAATGGGATGGGAAGCGTATCGACGGCCCCAATGACCTCTGTGTGGATACCAAAGGGGGGGTGTATTTCACCGACCCCCAGATTCTTCCGCCGCCTTACATGCAGCCGGGAAAAAGCGTTTTTTATGTTAAACCGAACGGCGAGGTGATCCGAATGGTTCCTCCCGGAGTGATGGAAAAACCCAACGGTCTTACCCTCAGCCCCGACAACAAGGTTCTCTATGTCAACAACACACATGTAAATTACATGATGGCCTATGATGTCAATGCGGACGGCACCCTTTCCAATGGCCGTAAATTCGGGAATATCCTCGTTACTCCGGAAATCATGGATCAGAAGTCAATAAACCCGCAGACTGACGGCCTCAAGACGGACGAGAAGGGGAATGTCTATATCACAACCATCATGGGGGTGCAGATATTCAGTCCAAAGGGCGAATTCGTGGGCCTGATCCATTACCCGCTCATGCCGGTGAACTGCTGTTTCGGCGGCGATGACGGGAAAACCTTCTATGCGAACTGCAACGACAAGGTCTACCGTATCCGCACCAATGTCAAGGGCGCGCCATATTCGCTCTATACAGGTAAATAAAAAGAACCGATCAGAGATGTGGAAAAAGGCCGGATGAATGTCCGGCCTTTTTTGCGGTGTTCGCAGTCAGTTTTTAAAGACTCCAAAGCGTACCCCAAATGTCCGTTTCCGTACACTTGGTGTCCGTTAATGGACAGTATTTTGGGATTATCATAGGGTATAAATATTTATTATATTGTCCAACAATAAGTTAATAATTATGGCAAGGTTTTAGCTTTACATTAACTATTAATACTATGCTTCCAATATACCCTCATTATTTCTAAGGAGACTTCGGATGAATACCTTTATTCGAAAAAGATTCCGATTCCTGCTTGCCATCCTTTGTGTTGGAGTTTGCAACACTTCATCAGGATTTGCCCAGGAAGGCTGGACCCATTGGACAAATTCCAATACGGTGAACGGAATGGTTCTCCAGGGCGATTATCTCTGGATGAAAGTGAACGAAGGTATAATTCGGTATAACACTGTCGACGGGACTTATAGACGGTTCACCACTGCTGACGGTGTTCCGAACTCGCAAGTGACACCTTTCCTCGTTGACCGTTCAGGCGCTGTTTGGTTCGGAAGCTATGATATGGTATGCAGATATAACGGTTCAAGTTGGGAATATTGGCCGAAACCTAATTCTTTGAATTCTTTTAACGGCAGCATCTGTTCTCTCTTTGACAGTAAAGGAAATATTTGGATCTCTGTAGGGAATGGAGTCGAAAAATTTGATGGGCAAAACTGGAAAAGCTGGATACAGATAAACAACGACCGGCATACATATGCGCTCGTGTTAAAGGAAGATATTTACGGAAACATCTGGATCGGGGCCGATAACGGAGTTTACAAGCTGGAAAATGATTCCTGGCGATGGTTCTACCGTAATGATAATGCCGGTGATATTTCGAACGATATAATTTCCATGACTTTCGATCTCTCGAATAACCTTTGGGTAGGAACTCCGGTTGATGTAGGGCGTTTTGATGGTAAAACATGGTTAAACTGGGTGTTGGACCCTGAATTTGCAAATCGGCACGTCCAGAGCCTTATCAGAGATGACCACGGCAATATATGGGCTGGTACTAGAGGCGGTGTAAGCCGGTTTGACGGAAATTCATGGACAAACTGGAGAACGAAGGATGGCATTACAACTTTTGTAGATCACCTTTTCGAGGATTCGAAAGGAAATATCTGGGCGGCATCTAAGACACACGAATGGCAAACCGGCACTGCGGGGATATATCGTTACGACGGTCTATCCTGGAATTGGTTTAATATGGACAATGGATTGCCGGGGAATTTGGCAGGTGATATCCTGGAGAGCCGTGACGGTGTTGTATGGGTTGGTATGGATAAAGGCCTCTTCGGATTTCAATATTCGAAATGGTTTACATGGCAATGGATGCAATCTATGGAACGATCCGATCCTCTTCTCTCTATTTTCGATGATGGAGAAGGTCATATTTGGGTAGGAACCGATATGGGGGTCAGCCGTTTTGACGGGAACAATTGGGAGATGCTGATGGATTATCCAGGCCATCGATTCGCTGCGCCAACCTCTGCTGCGCCTTTTATAAAGGATACAAACGGAAAAATATGGGTCGGCCTGGCGTATTGGGATGAACGTGACGGCAATTCTCCATGGACAATAGGGGGAGTGAGCCGATATGAGAATCCAGGTTGGTTACGGCTCACAAGAAGGGATCTGCCATTCTGGCCGGGTCTTACTCGTGCTCTATTAGTTGATCGTGAAGGATACCTCTGGGCGGGAACAGAAACGGATTATGAGTATTCCGGGATCGAAGGCGCCGTTCGTTTTGATGGCGTGGCCTGGAAAACATGGATGTCCCCACAGAAAGGCTACTCCGCACTGAGAAGCACCTATACCTTCCTTCAAAGCAGCAGAGGAACTATCTGGGCAGGAACAGAGAACGGGGCAATGAGTTACGATGGCGTCTCCTGGCGTCATTATACCGAGACTGAAGGACTTTATAAAGGAGCAGTACCCTTCATTATCGAAGATCGGGAACAGAGAATCTGGGCTTTATCGGTGCCCGGTTATCGCATAAGTTCAGGTAATTACGGGGGCGGCCTCAACCGCTTTGACGGCGAACACTGGACACAAGTGGAGGGACTGCCGGACACCGCGGTCACCTGTATGCTGCTCGACCGTCAGGGGAAAATATGGGTTGGCGCTCAGAACGGAGTAAGCCGCCTTGATAACGGTCAGTGGAAAACCTGGCGGACCGGTTATGAACTTGGACGGGGCTATGTTAGCTCTCTTGGTGTGGACAAGGACAATGTGATATGGGTGGGCATGCGCCCTGAAAAGAATAAACAGAAGATAGAGACTGGCGGTGGAATATCACGTTTCGACGGGCAAAAATGGCAGACATGGACAACCGCCGACGGATTCCCATCGAATACTGTTACCTGCATCACTGTGGACAGCGCAAACGATATATGGGTGGGTATGAGCGGTGGTATCTCACGTTTTTCCAATCAGGGCACACAGGTAACGGTGAATACATCGATACTCTGGGCTATGCAAATCTCTTCCATACATCCCAATCCATTCAATCTTTCGACAGCCATCGAGTTCACTTTGCCTCATTCGGAGAAAGTGAGTCTCATCATATACTCTGTCACCGGACAGAAAGTGCGAGAGTTGGTTTCCGGCAATCTGACCGCCGGAGAGCATACCGCTGTCTGGGATGGCCGCGATAATGCGGGACGGCCTGTATCTTCCGGGGTTTACCTGACCAGACTTTGCACCGGCCAGGCAGCAGCTATGAGACGCATGGTTCTTTTGAAGTAACCGTAAAAATTTCCCCTCCTGCTCTTGCCTCCGAAAAAATTAATACGCATATTACAAGAAAAGCGGTCGCTCCTCACTGGTTTAGAAACTTGGGTGAACAATCTGTTTTTGGCGTTCCACCTACGAGGGAGTATATGGGGAAGAACAAAGAAGAGATCGAAGCCCGCGATATTACGATAGCGGATGTTTTTTCAAAAAAATCTTTGATCGAACATGCCGGTGAACGTTCATACGGACGAGGCATTGAATACTTTGAAGAGGGAAGAGTAAAAGGGCTTGTCGAAGATCATGGCTGTGTAAACGCAACGGTCAAGGGTAACAGAAAATACAGAGTAAAACTCTGGATTGTGGGGAAAAGTCTCCAGGGTTCCTGCACCTGTCCGTACGGGGAAGAAGGAAATTTCTGCAAGCATTGTGTGGCGGTCGGGCTGGAATGGCTGGAAAACCGAAATCCTTTGAAAGAAAAAGGCGGGAAAACTCCGCAACAAAAGACCACGCTGAATGATGTGGAAAGCTACCTTTCTCAGCTTCCGAAGGACGACCTGGTTGTACTTCTCATGGAGCAGGTCCGCAGGGACGAGCTTTTGAGGGATCGGCTCATTCTTAAAACGGCGCGGAGCCTTTCTACCGGAATAGACATCGGCGCTTACTATGTCGCCATTGACAATGCGTTCGTTATTCCCGATTATGAAGATGATGGCGAATCCTGGGATTATGGTGAGGTAATCGATACGGTTGTGGACACGATAGAGGAACTTCTAAAGGATGGATTCGCCGCTGAGGTGATCAATCTCACGGAACATGCTTTTTCCCGGTTCGATGAGAACATGAGGTGTATGGAAGATTTCTACGGTTACACAAGCGATGTTCAGATGCGTGTCCGGGATATTCACCTTCGGGCGTGTAAAAAGGCTCGCCCGGACCCCGAGAAGCTGGCGGGAAAATTGTTTGAATGGCAGATGCGAATAGAAAATGGTATGTTCGACGGCGCTTTAGAAGATTATTCACCGGTTTTGGGAAAGAAAGGCGTTGCAATTTACCGTAAACTCGCTGAAGAGGAATGGTCGAAAATCCCCCCGTTGAAGCCGGGCAAGAGTGACCCTGTTACGATGTACTCCGGCAAACGTCATACGATAACCAACATCATGGAATCGCTGGCCGGTATTACGGGAAACATCGAGGATCTGGTAGCAGTGAAAATCCGAGACCTCTCCAATGCCTATTCATTCCTCGGAATTGCGGAATTGTATAAAAATGCCGGCAAGCCCGATATGGCGTTCGCATGGGCCGAAAAAGGCCTGAAGGCGTTTCCCAGAGAGACTGATTCCCGTCTCCGGGATTTTCTCGTGGAGGAGTACCACCTCCGGGGCCGTCATGACGAGGAAATGGGTCTTGTCTGGGCGGATTTCCTCGATCGCCCGTCTCTTGGCGCCTTAGAGAAGCTCCATCATTTTGCAACGCGGGATAATACCTGGAGCGTTTGGAGAGAAAAGGCGCTCCATACCCTTTGGGAGAAAGCGGAGCGTGAACTCAAATCTCGTAAAAAAACAGCCTGGGGGTGGACGAATTACACCGACAGGTCTCTTCTTGTAGAGATATTCCTATGGGAAAAGGATCCGGAAACAGCTTGGCGTGAGGCAAAAGAAGGCGGATGCTCAAATACTCTGTGGCTCAGGCTGGCTAATGAGCGCGCCGAATCGCAACCCGAAGATGCTATCGAGGTTTACCGTTTACATATTGAGAACAGGGTGCAACAGAAAAATAATCAGTCCTACGAAGAGGCTGTTCAGTACATCCAAAAAATAAACAAACTCATGCAAGGTCTTGGGAAAGACGCAGAATTTCTCCGATACATAGCCGAAGTACGCGCCGCCCACAAACCGAAGCGTAATTTCATGAAACTGCTCGACCAGGGGAAATGGGTGTAAACCAATCAAGGTTCAGACAATCTTTCATATCCTCTCATAATTCGATGTCCGCTCGAATCCCTCGATATGGAACAGGGGGTCGTCGCCGATTATCTCCCGGAGCATATCCGCCGTAATATGGTTATAGAACACCGGGCGGACCAGGTCGGGATTATCTGTTATCGCTCCCTTGAGTCTTTCCCTGTGTTCAGCCGAGGACAGCGCTTTCTTAGTGACTGCAATTCCAGGACTCAGCCTTATGGTGCTGTTCACTCCCACCGTATCCGGGGCGATTTCCCGCAGTGTTTCCACAGTGTTTCGCACCATTTCTACGGTTTCGCCGGGAAAGCCGCAGAGAAAATCCACCGCCAGCCGAATGCCGTATTTTACCGTGAGGCGCCGTATCTCACGAGTATGCTCCAGGTACTTTTCGCCGGTCGGCAATGAAAGGGTGATAAGGTTCGCCCCGCTCCTTTCCAGGAGACGGAACAGGTCATCGCTAAAGGGCGCGCTTTTCATGTAAAGCGCCCAGCGGATTTTCAGCCCCCTTCGGATAAAAGCTTCAAGAAAAGCCCGGCAGTAATCCAGGTCCTGGTTAAATTCGGTGTCGCAGAGGTGGTAGGTGTCGAAACCACTCTCCACCATACCGGTCAGCTCACCGACGATTCGATCCGGATTTTTGTACAGAACCCGGCCTCTTCCTTCCGAACAGTACGAACAGCGCTCGAGGCAGCCTTTCTGAGTCTCGAAACCGATAAGACCGCCTTCACGGACATAGCGGGCGTGGTCGATTCCATTCTCACGGTTGATTTCAAGATCGGGGTAGATGCCCATCTCCCAGCCGTTCAGTACCGTTCCCTGCGGCGGAGGATTCTTATCGTAGAGATCAAGAAAGTATGGCAGCGCCTTCTCCCCGGGACCGTAGATGCCGTAATCGGCTCCGATATACCGGAGAACCCCTTCCGGTATAAAAGAGTATCCCGCGCCGCCGAGAATGACCGGTACTCCCCTGTCTTTCAGGAGTGAGGCATACGATTTTATCTCGTCCAGGAAGAAAATGTTGTTCTCGAAAAGCACTGTATCGATGTTGCGGATGGTCAGTCCGGCTATATCGGGGATGAAGTCGCGAATGGCGTTCTTTAGTGCTTCCACTGGGTCTTCTGCAAAGCAGAGATCGAGAATCTGGCATCGATGGCGGGTGTACCTGAGGGCATCGGACAGATATTCAAGCCCCAGCGGAGGAACCGGCGGCGTCCGGTAGCGGTTGGTATTGATGAGTAAAATTTTCATGATTCAAAGTTTCCTTCTTTGCTCATCCGTCTCGGCTTTTCTCCGTTCCAATTCACCTTCTACCGCCTCGATCTCAAGGTCAATTTCCTCAAGAACCTTAAAGGTCGTATTCACCTGGGAGGCGCCAAAAAGAGGCACATTGTTCGACATGAGGCGATAGAACGTCCGGCCGAGGATAGTAAGATGGCGCTCGCGTTTTTTCCGGAGCATTTCCAGCCTCAACCTTATTTCGGCTGACTGCATCCCGGTATGTACATAGTTACGGACGGAGCGAATCGCCTCGGCAACGTTTTTCCGGGAAAGCATTTTCCCGGTCAGCCGCCCGGCAATGGTGAATATGCTTGACATAAATACCTCGGATTAAAGTCCAAAGTCGATAAAGAAGGCACAAAGGGACAAAGGCACAAAGAGGAAAAACAATCTTAAAAATATATCCGACATCTATCGAATGGACAAGGGGAAAGTCGAAAAGAAAACTGGTCATCCCCCATTTTTTATTCGGCGATAGATATGCCATATCACTTATCTGCTCTTTAGATAAAATTCCCCCGCCGCATAAAGCGGCGACCCCCTTAATAGACGAGGGCTACAAAAGGATAATTTTGACATAAGTTGTTATAAATAAATAAATTAAATGAATATTTAGCTTGACATGGCGGTTTAGATTTATTATATTTATGGTATTGTTATGAAAGGAGATAAAGCCGCCATGCAACATATTGTAGATCCACGACAAACGAGTTCGATTGACCCTTATACGGGGGTATTTTCGAAGTTGCCTTACCGCCGCATAGTCAACGGCTGGCAGGGAGTATTCCGGAATGTTATATTCGCGGAACACCTGGTGGTTTTCCGGTTCGGGATATTTCAGTCCGTACATCATGGCAAAAGCCAGAGGTATGGCTGCAAGCGGCAGGAGAAAGGGGTACTGCCAGCCGAACATGGCCAGTCCTCCGCCGATGATCGGAAAACTCATGGTGCCCGCATTGAGGACGCCGATATTATAGCTCATGGCGATGGTTCGTCTTTTCCCTGAATAGATATCGCCGATAATGGCGACACTGAGCGTTCCCGCCGCTGTGGCGCCCAGCCCCTGCAGGAATCGCAGGGCCAGGAGAAGATTGAAATCATGGGTGAATGCGCAGGCCCCTCCGGCGATACCGTAAAGAAGCATA
>JAUYCD010000010.1 GCA_030692375.1 Candidatus Latescibacter sp.
TCTAAGCGAAAGTTGGGTATCTTCTCTCATGGCAGGCTCAACTCATTTGTATTGTGTTTGTTCGTCGTTATTTGTCTAACTACAATATAATACAATATATTAGTTGATGCACTGCCTTTTTTTATGAATAATCCGGGTTAAGCGAAAAAAGGAATGATATTTAACCACGAAACACACGAAAGGCACGAAAAATGATTTTTTTAAAAAAATGACAAATTTAGTGTTTTTCGTGACTTTCGTGGTTCAAAAATTTTTAAATGAACTGCATTGGGCTTAAAAGGAGCGCCCAGTTTGAATTCGGATTCAGAAACAAGCAGGAAAAGGCTCCACATCCACCATTACATTTCCCCTGCGGGAAGTCACAAGTCCCAGTCCACCGCCACTTTCAAAATAACTTTGAATAATTCCTCCTCCGAACCCATCGGTGCATGGACATCTTCCGGAAAGAAAATGCCGAAGGTTCCGGGGAGAGTTTTTACCCATACCTCGGACATTCCGGGAAAATATTCGATATCTTTTCCCTCGATATACCCCTGACCCTGGGCGGCGCATTCGGAAATATTCTTCCACCCGATCAAATCTGTTCCGGAAATGTCGCATTGGATGTCGATATACCGCTTGTGACTCTCCAGTCGGGCTTTCTCCATTCCTTTTCCGGGTCCGCGGGTTATGACAGCGTAAAGACGGCTGCCGTCAATTTCCTGACGGCCTGCGGGGACAGCTTTCAGATCAAGGTTTTTCAGGTATTCAAACGCCGGTTGAAAACCGGGATGGAGAGGGTAGTACCGTTCTCCGTTGTCAATTCGGTCTAAAACCATTATCGCTCAACCTCCGTGATTATAAGAATTGATACAAGTAGTATTTCTTTCCTCACATCACTGGAATGATTGCACAAGAAATCGTCAGTGTCAATATCAATTTTCCCTTTGAACAGGAAGCAGGCGGTATCTGCTTTTTTCTGTTGTAATGGCCGGTAGTTGTTTTTATAATTTCCTGAAAAAAGTGCGAAGAAACAGGTCTTCATGGTTAATTTTATCGGAATGTAGAGAAAGGAGCCTGTTATGCACAGCAGAAGGAGAACCTCATGAGCGAGCCTTTCGGATTCGGAATAATCGGGGCGGGAATCATCAGCGCCTGGCATGCCGCAGGGATAGAGGCGCATCCAGACGGCCGTCTGGTGGCGGTCGCCAGCCGTTCCCGCGAGCGCGCCGAAAAATTTGCCGCCGAGCATACGTGTGCGGTGATGGATGACTGGCGCGAGATGATCAACCGTGACGATATACAGGCGGTATGTATCTGTACTCCCTCCGGGCTGCATGCCGAACAGAGCATCGCCGCAGCCTGCGCCGGAAAGCATGTGCTGGTGGAGAAGCCCATGGCTATTACACTCAGGGAATGCAACGAGATGATCGGCGCCGCCCGCGCCAACGGGGTAAAGCTGGGGGTGATTTTCCAGAAACGCACCGATGAAGCGCCGAATCGGTTAAAAAAGGGAGTGGAGGACGGTGTATTCGGCAGGATATTCTTCGGGGACGCCTCCATTAAATACTGGCGCAGCCAGGCGTACTACGACAGCGGCGACTGGCGGGGCACCTGGGCTCTGGACGGCGGCGGGTGCAGCATGAACCAGGGAATCCACGGCATCGACCTCCTCCTGTACATCATGGGCGATGTGGAGAGCATCTACGCCAAAACGGACACGGTAGCCCATACCATCGAAGTGGAGGATATCGCCATTGCACTTCTGCGGTACAGGAACGGCGCGTATGGCCGCCTCCAGACCGCCACAGCAGTCAATCCCGGCCAGGGAATTTATATCGAGGTCAACGGAACTCTGGGGACCGCTTCCCTTGCGGATGAGACTATAACCGGCTGGGCGGTATCAGATTCCAAGGAAAAGCTCGCGGTAGAAACAGTCGCCGGAGCGGAGGCAAAACGAAGCGCTGCTGCCTCATCCGCCACCAGTTTCGCCACTCGGGGGCATATTATCCAGGTGGCCAACCTGATTTCGGCGGTGAGGACCGGTGAAAACCTCATCTGTTCCGGCGAGGAGGGGCGAAGGTCGGTGCACCTGATCATGGCGCTCTATGAATCGGCGCGGCGCGGGGAAGAAGTCAAACTGGATGAACTGATATGAATAATCCCGTTATGTCATTTGCTAAATATCTTTGAAAATATTGCGCCGTGATTGTTTATTTAGATCCTGAAACGAGTTCAGGATGACACGTGTCATGCCGAACTTGTTGCCGCTTGGCGGGAACGATGAAACCGTTTCGGCATCTATACAAACGATCATGAATCTTATCTAATGGCATACCCGGATAAGATTACTTATATAAGAAAACTTTTTATCATCCGGAAAACATTTTCAGTCTTTCCATTCCAGTTGCTTCTGGATATTTTCATGCTGCTTGTATTTTTTTACATAATTCGCGGGGTCGGGACCGATCACATTGATTTTCGATAGATCGCCCTGCCCTATTCCGGCATTGGCGCAGTAGGTCAGATATCCGCAGTCGCTGAAATTTATGTCCATGAGCCGGCAGCCCATACGGTCCGCCGCGATAAAATCGGTGCTGGCCAGCGCCACCCCATGATCCACCTGTGTTCCGGCAGTGGGGCCGTTCCCTTCCATGCCTTCGAGGCCATCGAGAATGGCCAGGCGGGGCTGGATTTTCTGGGCGAGGAGGAACACATCGAAATTCATGCCCCGGATTCCCGGTGAATGAAGGCGGCTTTTGTCGTGACGGGTCCCGTCCACGAACGGCGCGCCAAGGAGCATATTTTTGGCGGTAAGGGTGACCACCAAAGTGTTATGTGTTTTCAGGCGGCAGATGGAGATGAAATAATTGTTCGGGTCGAGAAACTGGCTGCAGATTCTGAGGTCCAGGGGATGGCCTTCCTTGCTCAGAACCCACTCTATCTTATAGGTCCCGCCATTGAGATCGACGAGCTTGACGTTATATTCCTTTTCGAGCGGGAAATAATTATAGATCGTGTAGTGTTTTATCGTGCCCGCCATGTCCGCATACCTTCGTCCTGTGGACTCGCCGATGATTACCTGTTTTTTGTAGATCGGTTTCAGGAAATCGAGAAGTCCCCGGATCGCATCGGGATGAGTGGCGCAGAGAAGCTGTTCGTTGCCGACCAGGTTGGGTTTGATGTATATCTGCTTACCCTGAATGCCCTTTTTGATATCTTTTTCCAAAGGTTTGAGCGCTTGATACACCATGTCGCGGCGGTCCTTGCCGGTTACAAACGACACGGTGCTCATTTCCGGGTTGAATGTTTCGGCCCCTGACAGCCTGACCGAGGTGAGCGGGCCGAACGCTGCGCCCGCAGCGCCCAGAACCAGCTTTCCCATGAAACTGCGGCGGCTTTGCTGTATTCTCAGGATATCGGATGCTTCATCGAGAAAGATTCTTTCCTGCATGATGATTCCTTCACTTGTAAAAGTATGGTAACAATCAGTTTTTTATTAAAAAATCTTTTGGAAAATGCCTCATTTTTCACATAATTATGATGGCTTATGTATTTTGGATTATATTTTAAAAGGCTTATGAAAAACCCTTGTTAATTTATAGATGCCGAAACGGTTCGTTCCCGCGAAGCGGCAACAAGTTCGGCATGACCGTGTCACCCTGAACTTGTTTCAGGGTCTAATGAATGAAAAAACCTTTATCGCCGATAAGATAATAGAATATTTTTTACACCGTCTGAAAAAATTTCATACTTTTTCAACTGTTTTCATATTTTAACGAACCAATCCGGACTTTTGTAACAATAAATTTCAAATACCTTTTAAAATCCTGGAGGAACCGACCATGGCTGGCAGCATTCCGTACAGAAATGCAGCGCTGGTGAGCGCTGGGATCCTTGCTTTTTCCCTGATGTGGTTTTCGGCCGCCGCCGAAGAGCCTGCCTGGAAAGCCCTTAATGACAAGGCAGCCCAGGAAAAGAATGTTAAAACTATCCTCCGGAACGATATACCTGAAACCGGAGTGGTATCCAATCTCGAACCGGGGGCCGTCATCAACCGGAAGAATCTCCCCGATGTTGCCATTGCGCCGGGAGTTACCGGCAAAATGTACTGGGGGAAAGGGACGCTCATCAACTGGATGACCATGGAACCGGGCGCGGAAATCCCCCGTGAGAAACTCCCCTGCGAGCGGTTGATGGTGGTATGGAAAGGTTCTGTTGAACAGCTCCTGTACGGGAAGTTCGTCCCCATGAGCAGCTATACCCTTGTCACCAACTGGACCTCAAACCCCCACCGTGACTTTGTTTATTTGCCCAAGTTTGAAGTCAACGCAATGAGAGCAGGCCGTGACGGCGCCGAAATCCTGGAAATATATTCGCCGGTACGGCTCGATTATGTACAGAAAGCCGGGGGTAAGGTTCCCGCCAGTATCACGGAAGGTATGTACCACGTTTCTCCGGCGTTTCCGCCCAACAAGGTGCTGAATTTTTATGATGTTCAGTTCACAGATCTTTCCGAGACGACTTCCAATTCACGGCTGATTTCGGGCCGTGGATTCCAGTGCAGCTTCCTCTCGGTGGACCCGGGACGGGTCTCCCCGTTCCACAACCATCCTGAGGAACAGGTATCCATCGTTCTTAGGGGATATGTGAATGAAACACTGATGGACAAGACGGTCAAGATGCAGGAGGGTGACATCGTCTACATGCCCTCCAACATGGTGCACCGCGGCGAATACGGCGCTCCGGGCTGCGACTTTCTCGATGTGTTCTGGCCGCCCCGTCCGGATTTCCTCGCCAAGATGAACGACCGGCTCGCCAAATTCCACTCTGTCATCCCGAAGGACGCCAGGCCGGTGCTCGTCCATGACGGCGAGAAAAAGGAGCCGTTCCTCACCTGGACCGAAGGCCCCGCCTGGATGAACGGGCGCTTTTACTTCTCCAACATGTGGTTCGAAAAGGGGTTCACCGCGGGCAGTCCGGAAAAGAGCAACACCATACGCATGGAGAAGAACGGAACATTCACCATCATCAGCCGTAACATGCAAACCAACGGCATAATGCCCCTGGGGAACGGCAATCTCGCGGTATGCGACATGTTCGGCCACCGGGTGATCGAGATGAATCCCGACGGCAGGATTCTCCGTACCCTGGCCGACAAATACAACGGAGTCCGCTTCGACGGCCCCAACGATCTGGTGATCGACGCCAAAGGGGGCATCTATATCACCGACCCGCAGTTCACTCCCGGCCTGGACAAGACCCAGCCCGGGAAATCGGTGTTCTACCGCAAACCGGACGGCGAAGTTATCCGCGTGGTGGCGCCGGGTGAATTCGGGCAGGAGAACGGCATCCTCCTCAGCCCGGACGGGAAAACCTGCTTCATCAACAACACCCGGAACATGCCGGTCGGGAACTATGTCATGGCGTTCGATGTGAATCCGGACGGCGCCCTCTCGAATGGCCGCCCGTTCGCCAAGCTGTTCGTCCCTCCCGAAGTCCGCGCCAAAGAAGACAACGCCTCCGGCGCCGACGGTATGAAGATCGATGTCGAGGGAAATCTCTATGTCTGCACTCTCATGGGCTTGCAGATTTTCGACAAAAAGGGGCAATTCCTCGGGATCGTGGATTTCCCGATGCGCGCGGTGAACTGCGTGTTCGGCGGGAATGACCTGAAGACCCTGTACCTGACATGCGTAGGCAGAATCTACTCGATTAAAACGAATGTGAAGGGTTTGGAGTATCCGTTGAAGAAATAACGCACCTCTCTGTAGTTGGATATTCAGAAGTCCTGACGATGTTCAGCCAACTGACTAACACAATTAGGTGGTACAAACATCAGGTTAGGTCTGTGTGAAAAACACTTTAACATTATAACCAGAGACCTGTTACATGGGAAAACTACGACCAAGACAGCATGAAATAGACGATCAAGCCTGCAAACAATTTGGAAATGCCTTACCAAACTCTTGGCTTCTTCGTTATCAGGGTAAGGACTATGGAATAGATAGCGAAGTTGAGATTTTCGAAAGGGGACAAAGCACGGGTATTATTTTCAAAGTTCAAATTAAGGGTACAGAGAATCCCAAATTTATAGCAAATGAAACTATTATTAGCCTTTCCCTGACAATTGATGATCTGACCTATTTTTGTGAGGAACTCAAAGTCCCTACGATTATAATTTTGTGTGATGTAATTAATAATCGCACGTGGTGGCATGCAATACAATTAGATTCTGACTTAAGGACTAAGATACAAAAGGCACGTGAGAAGGGGCGGTTAAGCATAACATTACACATTGATACGCTAAATAAAATACCATTGACTTTGTGGAATTTATTTGAAAAAGTTC
>JAUYCD010000011.1 GCA_030692375.1 Candidatus Latescibacter sp.
AGCCCCCTAACCCTCAGTCCCTTTCCCCCCGATGGGGGGCAAGGGAAGTCGTTGCTCCACAGTCTTTTCCTGCCCCCTTCAGAGGGAAGGATGTCCAAAGGACAGGAAGGGGGCTGCGTAAAATAATCTCGACTTTTGCAATTGGCTCAGGCGAATCAAGGTTCAGACAAATTTTTAAGGCTTTTGGAGAATTATTGATGTCCTATAGGGGAGTAATCAACCGCTATCGGGAGTTTCTGCCGGTCAGCGATAAAACACCGGTCATTACCCTTCTTGAAGGGAACACGCCGCTTATACGGGCGGTGAATATTCCGCGGGCTATCGGGCTTTCCGCCGACATCTATTTCAAATATGAGGGGCTCAATCCCACCGGTTCGTTTAAAGACCGGGGGATGTGCATGGCGGTCTCCAAAGCGGCGGAGGAAAACTCGAAAGTGATCATGTGCGCCTCGACCGGCAACACATCGGCGTCCGCGGCTGCTTACGCGGCGCGGGCGAACATGAAGTGCATCGTCCTGGTCGAGGGCGGTGGAATAGCCCTCGGCAAGCTTGCCCAGGCCATGATCCAGGGCGCCGTTGTTTTGGAAATCGACGGCAATTTCGATCATGCGCTCAGGCTTGTCCGCGATATTACCGAGCGGCATCCCATCACCCTGGTGAATTCGGTGAATCCCTACCGCATCCAGGGGCAGAAAACCGCTTCCTTCGAGATAGTGGACCAGCTCGGAAAAGCCCCTGACTACCATTTTCTCCCGGTGGGCAACGCGGGGAACATCACCGCCTACTGGATGGGTTACAAGGAATATCGGGCTTCCGGGCGAAGCGCCGGACTTCCCAAAATGATGGGCTGGCAGGCCGAGGGAGCAGCGCCCATCGTGCTTGGCAAACCCGTAGACCATCCGAAGACCATCGCCACCGCCATCAAGATCGGCAATCCGGCTTCCTGGAAATTTGCCGAACAGGCTCGCGACGAATCGGGCGGAGTGATCGACATGGTGAGCGACGAGGAGATTCTGGAATCCTATTCGCTCCTGGCCTCGAAAGAAGGGATATTCGTCGAACCGGCCAGCGCCGCTTCTCTTGCCGGGGTGATCAAGTCGAACCGGCGCGGGATATTTCAGGGAGGCGAGACGATAGTCTGCACCCTGACCGGGCACGGCCTCAAGGACCCCGACCGTGCGGTACAGTATGCCCGCCCGCCGCTCAAGGTGAGAGCCGATATGGAAAGCGTCATGAGTGTCTTGAAAATCTGAAACGGGAAAGGCGGTTGCTATGAAAGAGCTCAAAAAAAAATTCGAGGATGATTATCTGACCTTTATTTCCATCGCCGTCGGTACTGTCGCTCTTATCGCCGCAGTGGTCTGGATAATAACGGTTATAGTCAGGAAAAGGTAGAAGGTTTTTCGATACATGGCAGCGAAATCGCAATTAAACAGGAGTAGTATGGTGGCTGAATGTTCAAAAGAAAAATTCAGGTTCACAACTCTGGGCATTGTTCTCGGAATAATCGTAGTAGTACTCTCTATCGTGTGGGTGACTGTGATTAATCTGTATCAGGACGATTCGGGCGCCAATGACATAACCTGGGTCGGTTGAAATGAAATTTCTGGTTTTGGTGGGTGATGGGATGGGTGACTATCCCCGGGCCGACCTCGGGGGGAAGACAGTGCTGGAGGCAGCATTCATCCCCAATATGGACTGGATCGCCAAATACGGGCGCGGCGGCCTGGCTCAGACCATTCCACCGAGGATGCATTCCGGCAGCGATGTCGCTAATATGGAGCTCATGGGGTTTGACACCATGGAGCAATTCACCGGAAGGGCGGTGTTCGAAGCGCTGAGCATGGGCCGTACCCTCCGGAAAAATGATGTGGCGTTCCGCGCCAATCTGGTGACCCTGGAAAATAGCCGGATGAAAGACTACGCCGCCGGCCATATCACCACACAGGAATCCGCAGAGCTCATGAAAATGATCGATGAAGCTCTCGGCACCGAGACAGTAAGGTTTTATCCCGGAGTTTCCTACCGTAATCTCATGATCTGGAGCGGCGGGACCGATGGAATGATCACCTACCCCCCCCATGATATTATCGGGCAGGAATATGGGCCGTATTTACCGAAGGGCGAAGGATCTGTCGATATCCTTTCCGTCATGGAGCGGTCAAAACCCCTTTTAGAAAATGCCCTGGTGAACAGGAAGAGACAGGCTTCGGGAAAGAATCCCGCCAATTCACTCTGGCTCTGGGGACAGGGAATGAGTCTGGAGCTTGACTCTGTTGAAAAAAGGTATGGACTGACAGGCGGAGTGATCAGCGCCGTTGACCTGATAAAAGGCATCGGTATCTCCGCCGGATTGAAATCGGTATTTGTTCCCGGGGCGACCGGGTACATCGACACCAATTACCGGGGCAAAGCGGAAGCGGCGCTCAATTCATTAAAAACCATGGATTTCATGTATGTCCATGTGGAAGCGCCCGATGAGGCGGGGCATATCGGCAATACGGAGATCAAACTGAGAGCGGTCGAGGATTTCGACCGTGAGGTGGTCGGGCCGGTTCTCAAGGAGGTCAGGGACAGATATGATCTCTCGGTGCTGGTGACCTGCGACCACTTTACTCCGTTAGAAAAACGCACCCATACCCGCGAGCCGGTTCCCTTTGCCTGGTATGGCCCGAAAGTCCGGCGTGACAGCATGGAGGTTTTTTCCGAAAACGAAGCTCTCAGGGGTGCGGTGAAAGATTTAAAAGGCCATGAACTCTTGAATAAGTTTATCGGAGATTTTATCGCTTTATGAGACCGCTTATTGTGCAGAAATTCGGCGGAAGTTCGGTCGCCGATGCCGAAAAGATAAAGAAGGTCGCTTCACGGGTGATAGCGAAGAAGGACCTTGGCTTCGATGTAGTTGTGGTCGTTTCCGCCATGGGCGACACCACGGATCACCTGGTGGACCTTGCCAAATCCGTTTCTGAAAACCCGACCGACCGTGAAATGGACATGCTCATGTCCAGCGGGGAGCAGATTTCCATGGCGGTGCTTTCCATGGCCATCCAGGCGATGGGGCGTGATGCAATCTCCCTTACCGGGCCGCAGGCTGAGATCATCACCGATTCCTCACACCGCCGGGCGCGCATAGTCGATATCAAAGCCACCCGGATCCGTCAGGAGCTGGAGAAAGGCCGCATCGTGATTGTCGCCGGCTTCCAGGGGATCAGCGGGGACTCGGAGATTACCACCCTGGGAAGGGGCGGGTCGGACACCACCGCGGTGGCGCTGGCCTACGCCCTCAAAGCCGATATGTGCGAAATTCTCACTGATGTGCCGGGGGTGTTCACCGCCGATCCGAGGATTGTTAAAAATGCGCGTATGCTGGACGAGATCAGTTTCGAGGAGATGCTCGAATTGGCCAGCATGGGCGCGAAGGTGCTGAATTCACGGGCGGTGGAACTTGCCGGCAAGTATGGAGTGGTATTGAAAGTCGGACTTGCTCATGAAGATATACCGGGTACTATTATAAAGAGGGAGGACAGCTCTATGGAACAGGTGCTTGTGCGGGGTGTTGCGCATGACCTGGATCAGGTTAAAATGACCGTGCGCCGGGTACCCGACCAGCCGGGGATTGCGGCCAAGATTTTTTCCACCCTGGCGGAAAAGGGGATCAATGTTGACATGATCGTCCAGAATGTCAGCGAGGACGGGTACACCGATCTCTCTTTCACCGTGGCCATCGGCGACATAGAAAAAGTCTCCTCCATCGGCGAGTTAATTAAAGGGGCAGTGGGGGCGGAAGAAGTCACACTCGATGACAACATCGCCAAAGTCAGTATAGTGGGCGCCGGAATGCGCTCCCACCCCGGAGTAGCGCTGAAAGTTTTTCAAACGCTCGGCGACAAGGGAATAAACATGAAGATGATCAGCACTTCCGAGATCAAAATCTCGGTGATTGTGGACAAGGATCGCGCCAATGATGCGGTCATAGCTCTCCATGACGCATTTGACTTGGGAAACGACAAGGGGAACACGAATGGGATTTAAGGTATGTGTAGCAGGCGCCACCGGCAATGTAGGGCGCACGATGATACAGATTCTGGAGGAACGGAATTTCCCTGTGGACCGTTTGCGGCTTCTGGCTTCGTCACGGAGTGCAGGCAAGAAGCTTGCCTTCCGCGGGGGGGAGATTACGGTGGAGGAACTGACGCTGAATTCTTTCGAAAAGGGCGAGATTGTGCTCAGCTCTCCAGGCGGCTCTGTCTCCAAATGGTATGTTCCTTCGGCGGCGAAAGCGGGCGCGCTGGTCATAGACAACACCAGCGCCTTCCGGATGGAGAAGAATGTTCCCCTGGTGGTTCCCGAGGTCAACCCTGAAGAGGCTTTCAAACATGAGGGCATCATAGCAAACCCGAATTGTTCTACAATCCAGATGGTGGTGGTGTTGAAGCCGCTCCATGACGCCGCACGGATAGAGCGGGTGGTAGTTTCCACCTATCAGGCGGTATCAGGGGCAGGAATGGCGGCTATTGCCGAGCTTACCGGTCAGACTAAAGCCCTCCTGGAAGGCCGTGAATATGCACCCAAAGTGTTTCCGCATCAGATAGCGTTCAACTGCATCCCCCAGATTCCGCAGAAAAGCGCTTTCGCAGAGAATTTCTACTCGGAAGAAGAGCTGAAGATGGTCAACGAGACCAAAAAAATCATGAAGGATGATTCCATAAGGATTACCGCCACCACGGTTCGTGTTCCGGTTTTTGTGGGGCACTCCGAGTCGGTGAATGTGGAAACCGCCCGGAAGCTGACCCGTGATGAGGCGATCGCCCTCCTTGAGAAAGCCCCAGGGGTTGTGGTGATGGATGATCCTGCACGCCAGGTCTACCCGCTTGCTTCTTTTGCTGAAGGCAAGAATGTCACTTATGTGGGGAGGATCCGTGAGGATATCTCCCATGAAAGCGCTCTCGATATGTGGATTGTTTCCGATAATCTGCGGAAAGGAGCCGCGCTGAACGCGGTGCAGATAGCGGAATTGTTCATACGGTGAAATTGGTCGGGTAGCGGGTGGGAAAGCCCCCACCCTTTTTTTTTATATTTTTTCCTTGCTCTTTTATGAATTTCGCCTGATTTTTAAAGGATAGAGTATGGATGAGTCCGGGGGACCGCTGATGAGCAGTATTTCGGTCCCGATTACCTCCTGATCGATGTTCAAATACAGAGAAGGAGATTGATTTCCTCTTAGCAGTACCTGGGCTGGGGAATCGGTGCAGGATACCGGATGCTCGTCTCCATTGTATTCTTATACTGAGCTGGTATTGCTGCTTGAAGCGGCCGGATTCGTGGTAAAAGCGGTTTTCGGTGGTTTTAGCGGGGAGGAATTCGATATGCATCACGACCGTATGCTGATACTTTCCCAATCTCTTGAGATGGAGGAGGAATGAAGGTTACATTCTGGGGAACGAGGGGTTCTCTACCCTCTCCAATGAACGCCGCTGAATTCCGCAGCAAGGTGAAGTATCTTCTCATGAATGCCCGGACTGTCGATCTCACCAGTGAAACCGCTGTGGAGACCTATCTGGATAATATCCCGTTTCCCCGCGCCATGACATTCGGAGGCAACACGCCCTGCGTCGAGGTGAGCGAGGGAAAGGAGCGATTGATTCTCGACTGCGGAACCGGCCTCCGTCCTCTCGGGAACCTGATAATGCAGGAGGGTTTTCCTCCCGGAAGCCGTATCGATATTCTCCAGACCCACACCCACTGGGACCATATTATGGGATTCCCCTTTTTTGAACCGGCTCTTTCAGGAAAAGCGGAAATACATATCCATGGCGTCCATCCCAATCTCCGGCAGCGTTTTACCGCCCAGATGGACCGTATCCATTTCCCCATAACCCTTGAGGAAATGGGCTCCGCCATCTTTTTCCATGAGATAGGAAGTGAAGAAGAGATTACCATCGGCCCCTTCTCTATCCGGAACAAGGGCCTTCATCATCCGGGAGGCTCATACGCTTACCGTATCTCTGCCGGGGGTAAGAATGTTGTTTTTGCCACCGACAGCGAGTATACCCATCCCGGGAACGCCGGATATGCTCCCTATGTGGAATTTTACAGGGACGCCGATATTCTTATTTTCGATGCCATGTATGCCACTCTGGAGCAGACGGTGGAAAAGGCTAATTACGGCCATTCCACTGCGGTCATAGGTGTGGATATAGCCCTTTCCGCTCAGGTGAAAACCCTCATTCTTTTCCATCACAGTCCTGAGTTTAACGACGATCAGATTGCCGAATCCTATTTCAACGCCCAAAAGTATCTGGATACCCGCAAGGCTCAGTTCCCGGAAAGCGATCTCAACCTCCTCACCTCCTTTGACGGCATGGTTATCGACGTTTAAGTGTTTATGGCCGTAAAAATCATACCGGGTGAGCCAATTGCAAAAGTCGTTTTTAAATGAAAAAATGATAAGTTTTATTACTTCAGCCCCCTAACCCTCGGTCCCTTTCCCCCTGAAGGGGGCAAGGGAAGTCGTTGCGCCCCAGTCATTGCTGCTTCGCAGGCACGATGAAGCCGTGTCCTGCCCCCTCCGGGGGAAGGATGTCCGAAGGACACGGGGTCCCCGCTCGTACGAAGTACGTGCGGAGTGGATTGAAGGGGGCTGCGTCAAACAATCTCGACTTTTGCAATTGGCTCATTTCAGAGAATATTGCCAAACGAGGAAGTTATCGGAGAAGCGACATGCCGGAAATTGTACATAAATATTTCGACGATATGCATAAGGTTATGTCGAATGTCGTAGATTCATTGAATAAAGGCGGAAGGTTTATCCTTGTTGTAGGTGACAGCCTCATTGCTGACGTCTATTTGCCAACCGACTTGTTATTAGCCAGAATTGGTAAAGAACTGGGCTTGACGATCGAACGAATTGAAAAAGCCAGAAACAGGCATTCCGGGCAGATTCGAAGCTATAGATTACGCGAAACTATAGTTACTTTACGGAAGGATTAATATTTTCGGTTATGTCGTTAAGTAAGCTAAGGTGTTCATCCTAAGGTTAATCCCCCCTACCCCCCTTATTAAGGGGGGAAAAAGAAAATTGTTCCTATTACTATGTAAACATTTATTAGGA
>JAUYCD010000012.1 GCA_030692375.1 Candidatus Latescibacter sp.
GAATAGATATCGCCGATAATGGCGACACTGAGCGTTCCCGCCGCTGTGGCGCCCAGCCCCTGCAGGAATCGCAGGGCCAGGAGAAGATTGAAATCATGGGTGAATGCGCAGGCCCCTCCGGCGATACCGTAAAGAAGCATACAGGGAACAAGGATGATCTTTCTCCCTATACGGTCGGCGCCCACACCCATCAACAGGGAGAAAAATATCCCAGGCAGGCTGTAAAAAGTAACCAGCAGCCCAACCTGGCTTTTGGTCAGATGCAGCTCTCGCATGATGCCGGGAAACGCCGGTGTGATGCTCGATACGCCGAGCACCACAGTGAGGGTCATGCCGAAAATGATCAGCAGATTGGCATTGAGGGGAACGGTCGTTTGTTCGGTGGAAAGGGTTTTACCGGGTGTCTGCACGAAACCTGACGCCTCGCTTTTTGAATGTGCACATGAAAAATGAACGAACGCTAATATACGAAAAAATCATTGAAAAGTCAGCCGGAGATTGCGTAGTCGGATCATACGCTCGCTGAAGATGCAAGTGAGAGTACCGGCCTGTACTTCCTCGTTCACCGAGGAAAAAAAAGGGAGCAGGATTTCCCCGCTCCCATACATTGACGGACCGCGCCGGAACGACTGAAATCAGACGACGCGGTATGAGGTCAGGTGCATTTGAATGTTAGCTAATTTCATTCTTAAACTTCTTTTTTTTCTGATAATACCTATCGTGATATGTAACTGCCGCATTCATCCAAGATGATTCACCTTTTTCTGGTAGGCTAGAATAGAACTCCCAAAAATCAGCACTATTTAGCAGTGCTGTGAGGGTACTTTGCTTTATGCACATAAACTTGTCTTGGTAAGATGATCTTTTAGGAGGAACATTCTTCTGGATATAAAGTTTTGTATGATGCAGGCAATTTACTGCGATATTAACACAGTCTCTTGCCGCAACAGGGCGAACCACTTCAGCAGGAATAGATATTACTGATCCATTGTCTTTTACATCTATGTACATAGACTTCTCTCTGCCATACTCTAACTGAACCATCAAATCAACACAGGTTTTTATAGCTTCTTTAGTTTTATCAGAGAATGTAATCCAGCTTGAGAAAGCAGCCGTGATTTTGTTAGGGTGGTTTTCGAACTTCTCCTTGATCTTCTTGCAAACACCACCATCTTTAAGATTTCTTCCTTTCGCATCAAATGCAATATATGCCTTTCCCGACTCCTCAATAGAAGCAATTGACAGAAAATAGGCTCCCGCATAATGGGCTTTCGAAAATAATAACTGGGCTTCTTCCAATAGTTCGCCCGCGTTTTTCAATGCAGCATTTTGGTATGCGTCTAAGAGCTCTATAGTTAGAATGTAATTCCTAATTTTTATCATAATTTAATATGAAGGCTTCTATCGCCTAACTATTGTTATCATTTTGGTTTCCATTCACGGGCAAGACGTTGCGCTTCTGATATCTGTTCCGGGGTCATTTTTTCGGCTATATCATCCCGCGATTCACTTGCTGTGTTCTTTTCATTCGCAGGCCATTTCGAGGCGGCAAGGTTTAACCACATATGAGACAAAACATAGTTTTGTGGAACACCCAGACCCAAAGAATACATTAAGCCAAAAAATAATTGAGCTGAAGCATAACCCTGCTCTGCAGATTTACGAAACCATATTACAGCCTCATTATTATCCTGTGGAACACCACTACCTTTAGAATAAATCACACCAAGATTATATTGAGCACCAGCGACACCCTGCTCAGAGGCCTTGCGATACCATCTTATAGCCTCACTGTAGTCCTGTGGGACTCCTTCTTTGCCATTATGATATATTATACCAAGACGATACTGAGCATCAGCATCACCCTGATCAGCGGCCTTACGGTACCAATTTATAGCCTCATTGTAGTCCTGTGGTACTCCTTCTGCGCCATTATGATAGATATCACCAAGTCTGAGCTGAGCATAGTGATTACCCTGTTCAGCGGACTTGCTGTAATATTTTGCAGCTTCATTGTAATCTTTCGAAACTCCATTACCAAGAAAATACATAATTCCAAGAAACAATTGAGCATTGTCATTGCCCTGTTCAGCGGCCTTGCGATACCATTTGACGGCCTCCGTGTAATCCTGCGGAACGCCTTCACCTTGTTGATAATTTGCACCAAGATTTAATTGAGCATTGGCATTGCCCTGTTCAGCGGCCTTGCGATACCATTTGACGGCCTCCGTGTAATCCTGCGAGAAACCTTTACCGTTTTCATACATTCTACCAAGAAAATACTGAGCATCGGCATCACCCTGCTTTGCGGCTTGTTGGTAATATTTTGCAGCTTCACTATAATTTTGCAAAACAAATAATCCATTATAATAATAGAGGCCAAGTTTATTCTGGGCTTTTAGAAAACCTTTCTCCGCGGCTCTACGGTACCATTTGATCGCCTCGCTATTATCTGGTGGTACTCCTTTGCCAATTAAATACATTTCCCCAAGATAATACTGAGCTTTAGCATCTCCTTTTACGGCGAGAGGACGAAGCAGTTTGAGAGCAGTGGGATAAGAACCGCTCTCATATGCGGCAACCCCATCTTCGAGTGGACCTGCAAGCGCATAATCAATAAAAAGCAATGGCAAGAAGGAAAAGGAGAGCAGAACCATTATGCAAGTTTTTTTATTGAACATGGCAACGACTCCTTATTGGCGAAAAGAACAAGGAATGATACTTGTGTATAAGAATAACAAAAATATTGAAAAGTGCAAGTATTTTCCCATTTATCGACATAAGGATTACAATTATTTTTATTGTGGAGGGGGTGGGCGGCGTCCAACGCCGGGCGCATGTTCAAAGGGGGGTTGGGTTTGGGGGTGCAATTTCAGCGCCGGCCGCCGGTCTGGGGCGGAACATCAGGAAGGCTGCGAGCGTCATTGCGTAGTGCATATGGCTTCTATTTTCCTCCGAATATATTGGAAATGGTTTCAAACCGCATGACATCGTTGAACGTCACATACAGCATGAGGAAAAGGAGGATCAGGGTTCCGGCCTGCTGGAGAGCCATCCGTACTTTAAGCGAGAGTTTCCTCCGGACGACCGTTTCCGCCGCCAGGATAAAAATATGGCCGCCATCGAGAACCGGAAAGGGAAGCAGATTCAACACTCCCAGATTGATACTGATGAATGCGGTAAAGCTCATCAGGCTGGCGATCCCGATTTTGGCGCTCTCCCCCGCAAGTTGTGCGATCATGACCGGGCCGCCCAGAAGCTTTGCCGACATCTGTCCGGTGATGAGTTTCCCGAAAAAGCCAAATGTCTGGGTGGCGAAATACACGGTGCGTGAATAGGCTTGACGAAAGGATTCTATGGCGCCGACTCTTTCATTTCCGATCTGGACTCCGATTTTTCCGATTGCCTTCTTTGCGCCATTGGGCTGCTGCTCGGAAGCGGTTTCCGTTGTAAGAAGAATTTTTTCCTCTTTCCCGTCCCTTCGCACAGTGACCGTCAGTTGTTTCCCCGGATTGTCACGAATGATTTCGCTCATGTGGTACCAGCCGGTCACCTTGACGGTGTCAATGGAGGCAATTACATCTCGGGCTTTTATTCCCGCTTTCTCGGCCGGCATTCCTTTTATTACCTTTCCCACTATCGCTTCATAGAAGGGAATAATCCCGAAATCCTCGTTCTCTCCGAGTTTACGGGCAAAGGTAACCTGCCGCTCTTCTCCCTGGGCATTCTTTACCGTCAATACCGTCTGTTTATTCGTATAGAGCGGAAGGAGAGCTTCTTCAAATTTCTTTACTTTCTTGCCGTCTGTCATCACAATCACATCGCCGCTTTTCAAACCGAGCTGGGCGGCTATGCTGCCGGGCTCCACTGCGCCGATCTTTGTCGAGGACAGGGGAATGCCGGTGAGAGCAAAGAGAAGGAAAAAGATCACCAGCCCAGTGAGGAGATTCATGATACTTCCCGCCGACAGAACCGCTATTTTCACCGGGGTTGATTTGCCGCGGTAATCACGGGGACCGGGAGGTGAATCATCTTCCTCCTGTGAGAAATCATCCTGCCCGATAAGTTTGACATACCCCCCGAAAGGAATGGCGGAGAGGCAGTATTCGGTATCTCCGATCTTTATTCCCACCAGCTTCGGAGGCAGGCCGATGCTGAAACGCTCCACACCGATGCCGAATATTTTGGCTATGGTAAAGTGACCGAGTTCATGCACGAGGACCAACAGGCTGAGCACAAAAACAAATGCGATAAGGGTGATCATAAAATCTCCATCACTTTTCGATACATACGAGAAGAATTCTGGCTTCTGTT
Source organism: Candidatus Latescibacter sp. (assembly GCA_030692375.1). Taxonomy (NCBI): domain Bacteria; kingdom Pseudomonadati; phylum Candidatus Latescibacterota; class Candidatus Latescibacteria (ex Chuvochina et al. 2023); order Candidatus Latescibacterales; family Candidatus Latescibacteraceae; genus Candidatus Latescibacter; species Candidatus Latescibacter sp. The sequence goes on from JAUYCD010000012.1 coordinate 4,315, forward strand.
TTTCTTGACCGTATAGTATAATACATCATGACCGAAAGAACAACAAATCTGACAAAAATCGCCCTGTTTGCCGCAATACTAGCGGTTTCAGCCTTTTTGAAAATACCGATCGGCCCAGTGCCGCTCACCCTTCAATCTACCGCCGCTCTTCTGGCGGGATATGGCCTGGGCCCTTCACGGGGAGCTTCAGCCGCTCTCCTGTATACACTTGCGGGGCTTGCCGGACTGCCCATTTTCGCGTCGGGCGGAGGACCGGCATATATCCTGGCGCCAACATTCGGATTCATCCTGGGGTTTACCCTCTGCGCCCTCACCACAGGACTCCTCGCCCGTTTCAATACCGGCGGCTCGGTTCTGAAAGCCTATCTTATCATGCTCGGCGGCCTGGTAAGCCTGTACGTCCCCGGTTTCCTGTGGCTGTGCCTGTCGCTTCATGAGGTCATGGGAACACCGGAAGGAATCGCTTCCCTGATCCGCACAGGCCTGATCATCCCATTCATCGGCGATCTTTTGAAAACCCTGCCTGCTGCGTTCATCGGAGTCCGGTTACGAAGGCTCCTGGGAAATTAACCTCACCCGGCCTTCGGCCACCCTCTCCTAGTCAGGAGAGGGTAAGGATAGGTCCCACAGCCAGTTATTTACTCTCATGGATAGGAGATGGGCAAGAGAGCGGGGATTTTAAGAAGCAGGAGAATTATGTCCATAAATACGCCGGTTTTGAAAACCGCGCGTTTTCTGCGGCGAAACATGACTGATGCAGAAAAAATCCTTTGGCGCGAGTTGCGCGGCAGAAAACTGAATAATCATAAATTTCGACGACAGGTTCCATTTGTTCTTGGGGAATATCACTTTGTTGCGGACTTTTATTGCCATGAAAAGAAAATAATTATTGAAATTGATGGAAGCATTCATCAGGAGTATGATATCATTGAATACGATCGATTCCGGGAAGAAATATTTCAAATTGGGCGATATCGGATATTGAGATTCAGCAATGAGCAAATTTCAAATTTATTGGATTCAGTTCTAGATGAAATTTCAGTCATAGTCGAGTCACCCCTCTCCTGACTAGGAGAGGGGACGGGGGTGAGGTATCACCGGAGCATTTTATGAAACGCCTATTCTTCTTTCTTTTTATCATTTCTGCCCTGGTTCTCGTCTCTTCCGGCTGCGGCAGGCCGGGAGACAAGGCAAAGGAAATCACCGTCGCCGTAGTGCCCATGGGCTCCACCCATGAATTCTGGAAATCCATCCATGCCGGGGCGCTGGCCGCCTCACGGGAGCTGGGTGTCGCCATCATTTGGAAAGGGCCTCTCAAGGAGGATGACCGTGACGAGCAGATGCAGATCGTGGAGACGTTCATGGTCTCGAAAGTCAGCGCACTGGTAATCTCGCCCATGGATGACCGCACCCTGGTGCAGACAGTCGGGGAGGCCAGGAAAATGGGCATCCCGACCATCCTCATCAATTCCTCTTTGCAGGGGGACACGCCGGTCTCTTTTGTCGCCACCGACAACTACCGGGGTGGAGTGCTCGGCGGCGAGCACATGGGGAAGCTCCTGGGCGGCAGGGGGAAGCTGATCATCGTGCGGCTGAGCGAGGCGGATGTCACCACCATGCAGCGTGTGGAGGGATTCGAAACCGCCATCAAGTCAAAATTTCCGGGGATCGAAATCCTCTCCGACAACCAGTATGCCGGTGTCACCACGGAGACCGCCTACCGTACCTGCGAAAACCTTCTTAACCGCTTTCCCGAAACCGGGGCGATTTTTACCCCCAACGAGTCTTCCACCTTCGGCTGTCTGCGGGTGCTCCAGGACCGCGGCATGGCGGGGAAAATCCGTTTTGTCGGATTCGACTCCTCGGAAAAACTTATCGAGGCGCTGGGGAAAAGGGAAATAAACGGCCTGGTTATCCAGAACCCGTATAACATGGGATACTACGGGGTCAAAGTTGCGGTCGCCTGCCTGAAAGGCCATCCATTCGAAAAGCGCATCGACACCGGTGTCACCCTGGCCACCCCGGAAAACATGCAAAACCCGGAAATCATGAAACTGCTGAAACCGGATTTGTCGATACTGAATAAATAAGATAAAGATCATAGATTCAAAAAATAATATTTCTCGCAAAGTTCACAAAGAAAGAATAAAAGAAAAAAGTTTTGACAGGATTGACAAGATTTACATGATTCTATCCCGGATTATTCATAAAAAAGGATTTTCTTTTTGTAAGCTTTAAAACTACAGCCCCCTAAATCCCCCAAGGGGGGACTTAAAAGGCTGAAAGACAAAGCCTAACAGTTATTTTACAATTTTGTTGAACTTACATGTTATTAT